>CAYFLP010000156.1:0-5822 GCA_964344045.1 uncultured Bifidobacteriaceae bacterium | reverse complement strand
GGCCACTGCGGCCGAGCCGGCGAGCGCCCTCGGTGGCAGCCGTGGCCATGTCATCCGGCGACGGCCTGAAATCCTCCGATGGGCCAGACTTCGGTGCCTGGCCCGAGTCAGGTGCCTGGCCCGAGTCAGGCATAGGGCCGGGCTCCGGCGACGCCTGCATGGGCGGCTCATCGTCAGGCATCGACGTGTCCCTTCGTGACCGTCAGGCGCTGCCCGGCCAGTTGCTCCGGCACGTCCTCGCCCACCGCGGCCGTGATGATGACCTGGCTGACACCTTGGACCGATTCGAGTAGGAAGCGCCGGCGCGCGGCGTCAAGCTCGGCGAAGACGTCGTCGAGGATCAGCACGGGGTCGTCGCCGTCGGCACGCATCAGGTCGACGCAGGCCAGGCGCAGGGCGAGTGCCATCGACCACGACTCGCCATGCGAGGCAAAGCCCTTGGCGGGGAAATCGCCCAGGACGATCGACAGGTCATCACGATGGGGGCCTACCAGGGTCACCCCTCGATCGAGCTCGTCGTCGCGCCTGGACTCGATCGCGGTGGCCATGGCCGACGACCATTCCTCACGGTCGGCGCTGTGCACCAATGCAGGCAGCGCAGAGCAGTTGTACTCGATCCGCATCTGGTTGTCGCTGACTGCAGCGTCGCCGCCCGCGATGCGCGAATAGTGCTGCGCTGCAAGGGGTGCGAGGGAATCCACCAGGGCTACTCGGGCGGCAGCCAGGTCCGCTCCGACGGCGGCGAGTTGCTCGTCCCAGACGTGCAGCGTGGCCAGGACGGACTCTCGCGAGGCACGGCGTGCGCCATGTGCCGACTTCAACAAGCTGTTGCGCTGCTTGAGGATTCGGTCGTAGTCGGCCTTGACAGCCTGCATGCGCGGTGAGCGCTGGACGAGCACGTCGTCCAGGAACTTCCGCCGATCGGACGGATCGCCCTTGACGAGGGCGAGGTCCTCCGGCGCGAAGATCACGCACTGGAGGAGTCCGAGGATGTCCCGGGCCCGCGTCGCTGCCGCCCGGTTCAGGCGCGCGCGATTTGCCTTGCCGGGATTGATCTCGAGCTCGATGACGATCGCGCGGTCGTCCTTGACGATCTCCGCGCCTACGACGGCCCGCTCCGCGCCTTGTCGTACCAGGGGAGCATCGGAGGCGACGCGATGACTGCCGAGAGTGGCGAGGTAGCCGATCGCTTCGACCACATTGGTCTTGCCCTGACCGTTCGCTCCGACGAGGGTGATGGGCCCTGGCTCGAGCGTGACCGTGAGGTCCTCGTAGGAGCGAAAGTCGGTGAGGCGCAAGTGCCGCACCCACATGTGGATCAGCCAGTCAGACGAACGGGCATCAGCAGGTAGCTGTAGTCATCGGAATCCGCATCACCACTGAGGACAGCCGGCCGATTTGCCTGGGTGAACGAGAACTGCGTGCTGCTGGAGCCCACTGCGGCCAGCCCGTCGAGGAGGTAGGCCGGATTGAAGGCGATGTCGATGGAATCGCCCTCGAGGGAGCATTCGAGGATCTCTCGTGCCTGGGCATCGTCGCCCGTGCCTGCGCGGAGGGTGAGCTCACCGGATTCGAAGGCGAGCTTGACCGGGGTGTTGCGCTCGGCAACCAGTGCGACGCGCTTGACGGCATCGACGAGCGCAGCGGTCTCGACATTGGCGATCGCATTCGACTCGCTCGGGAGCAGGGATCGGTACTTCGGGAATTCACCGTCGAGGAGTCGGGTGGTCGTGCGGCGGCCGGCGCCTTCGAAACCGACCAGGCCTTCGCCTTGTCCACCAGACGACAGCGCGATCACGACTTCGTCCACGTCTGCCAAGGACTTCGCCGCATCAGCCAGGGTGCGGGCCGGGACGAGGATCTGCGCGGAAATGTTGGCCGACTGCGGATGCCACATGAGTTCGCGCACGGCAAGCCGGTAGCGATCGGTGGCCGCGAGGGTGATGTTCGCGCCCTCGAACTCCATGCGGATGCCCGTCAGGGTGGGAAGGGTGTCATCGCGCCCGGCTGCGACTGCCACTTGCGACACGGCGGCGGCGAAGGCCTGGCCGGTGATGGTTCCCGAGGACTCGGGCATCGCGGGAAGCTGCGGGTAGTCCTCTACGGGAAGGGTCGGGAGCGTGAAGGACGAACGCCCGCAGGTGATGACGACGCGGGTGCCCTCGTTCTCGATCGTGACGGGCTGTGCAGGCAGGGCCTTGGCTATGTCGGCGAGCAGCCGGCCGGAGACCAGGACTGTTCCGGGCTCGGCTACGTCCGCGGCAAGGGTGACCTTGCCGGAAACCTCGTAGTCGAACGAGCTCAGCGTGATGGCTCCATCGCCTGCCGTCAGCACCAAGCCGGCAAGGACGGGCATGGACGGACGGCTCGGCAGGGTCCGAGCGGCCCATGCGACAGCATCGGCCAGCACGTCACGTTCGACGCGGAGCTTCACGACTACCTCCAGGTATGCACGCGTACCCGCACATGCAGGCACGCAAGGGCGACAGTCTGGCATTCCCGTGCCCGGATGGATAGCCCAGTTCCCCGGACCCACGGGTCAGCGTGTGCACAGGGAAGACAGGTAATGGTTGTTTGTCATTCTCCTTCTAGGACTGTAGTCATCGTCATAGGTGCTGTGGATCCTGTGGACAAGCACGAAAATCCCTGGTCAACCTCTATTTTCACGGCGCGCGACATTGTGGACCTGCACGGCCTTGCTGGGGACGGACGTGGAGAAACGGCCGGGAGTGCTCCTGTCTCCACGGTGGCATCCCCTCTTGTCCACAGTGGTGTGTGCCCCTGAGCCCTCCAAGACCCCCTTTATCCACAGGTTGTTCATGGGTAGTGGATGAAAGTAGAAGTACTTTCACGGCAATTCGTCCACAATTGGGGATATTGATGGGGAAAACCCACACAGAAGTGCCATGCGTTATGGGTGATACCCGTGGTGTGCGTGTTACTAGATGATGCGGGGCTGGGACTTGATCCGGCTGGTCAGGTCGGTGACCTGGTTGTAGAGGCTCCGGCGCTCGGCCATCAATTGGCGGATCTTGCGGTCGGCATGCATGACGGTCGTGTGGTCGCGGCCGCCGAACGCCTGGCCGATCTTCGGAAGCGACAGGTCGGTCAGCTCACGGCACAGGTACATGGCAATCTGCCGGGCTGTCACCAGCACCCTGGACCGGCTCGAGCCGCACAGGTCCTCGACGGTGACCCCGAAGTACTGGGCGGTGGCGGTCATGATCTGCGAGGCAGTGATCTCAGGACCGGTCTCGGAGGGGAGCAGATCCTTCAGGACGATCTCGGTCACGGCTAGATCGACCGGCTGCCGGTTCAGCGAGGCGAAGGCTGTTACACGGATGAGTGCGCCCTCGAGTTCGCGGATATTGGTCGAGATCTTCGAGGCGATGTACTCCAGGACATCGGGCGGGGCGACGAGCCGCTCCTGGATCGTCTTCTTGCGCAGGATGGCGATGCGCGTCTCGAGGTCGGGGGGCTGAACGTCGGTGATGAGGCCCCATTCGAAGCGCGAGCGCATGCGCTCCTCGAAATCAGGCAACTGCTTGGGTGGCAGGTCCGAGGTCACGACGATCTGCTTGTTGGCATTGTGCAGGGTGTTGAAGGTATGGAAAAACTCTTCCTGCGTCTGCACTTTTCCGCTCAGGAACTGAATGTCGTCGACCAGGAGGACATCCACCTCGCGGTATCTGCGCTGGAAGCTGGCGGCCTTGTCGTCGCGAATGCTGTTGATGAACTCGTTGGTGAATTCCTCGGAGCTGATGTAGCGAACGCGAGTGCCCTTGTACAGGGTTCGTGCGTAGTGCCCGATCGCATGCAGCAGGTGGGTCTTGCCCAGGCCGCTCCCGCCGTAGATGAAGAGCGGGTTGTAGGCATGTGCCGGCTGCTCGGCGACCGCGACGGCGGCAGCGTGGGCGAACCGGTTGCTCGAGCCGATGACGAAGGTGTCGAACGTGTACTTGTCGTTCAGGCGCCCGTCCTCGCTGCGGGTGCCCGGCGAGCCGGTACCCGGGCGCGGGGCATCCTCGCGCTGGGGTGCCTCCGGGGCCACGGTGTCGGCATAGGTGGCATCGGTGGCCTCGTCCGTGGCGTCGTCGAGTCCGGGATCGATGCTCGGGTCGACCGTGAAGGCCAGGCGGATGTCGCGGCCCAAGGTGGTGGACAGTGCGTGGACGACCTCCGGGCGCAGGCGGGTGTCGAGGACGTCACGGGTGAACTCGTTCGGGGCGGCGATCAATGCGGTGTCCTCGACCAGGCCCATGAGGCGGGTGAGGGAAACGAAGGCCTGCTGCTGGGGGGTGAGTCCGTCGGCCAGGGTGTCGAGGGTGGTCCGCCAGACTTCGTTGAGGTCGACCGCTGTTTCGCTCACGACAAGCCCCGCCAATCGTTCATGTCCCCACCTATCCACACCGTTGTCCACAGATGTGGAACAGCACGGTGACGATAGCCAGGGTTCGGCCACGGCACAAGGTGGGGCCAGATCCCCCAGGCGAGGCTGGCGTGGCCGTCAGTGGGGGCCGCATTTGACCGGACGAGCGCCATTTCGTAGGCTGCCGCAGTTGCCGTGGTTTCCCCGGCGTCAGTCTTCCCCAGTCGATACCCGGGAGTTCGGTCATGAAGCGCACGTTCCAGCCCAATAATCGCCGTCGGGCCAAGACCCACGGTTTCCGGGCTCGGATGCGCACCCGTGCCGGTCGGGCCATCCTCGCCTCGCGCCGCAGCAAGGGCCGCGAGCGCCTGTCTGCCTGACCGATGCTCCCAGCCGTGCACCGGCTGCGGTCGTCGTCCGTCTTCAGCACCGTCACACGCGAGGGCTCCCGTGCCCGTCGTGAGAACGTGCTTGCCTACTGCCAGGCAACTCACGCCCCGCATGCCCCTCAGGTCGGCCTGATCGTGGGCAAGCAGGTAGGCAATTCCGTTGCACGCCACAGGGTTTCACGCCAATTGCGGGCGGCGCTGACGCATGTGGTCGCCACCTGGCCTGCGGGGACCGTGGTCGTCCTGCGCGCCCTGCCCGGTGCCTATTCCTCCGGTGACCTCCAGGAGCAGGCCCAGTCGGCCGCGGCTTCCGCTGTGGCCCGCGCCCATCAGGCGAGCACGCCGTGAAGCAGCCTGATGTGTCCCAGCCGGCCGGCACGCCATCGGCAGGCTCGTGGGTCGCAAGGTCGTTCCATCGGCTGATGGCGGGCCTGGGCTGGCTGCTGGTGCTGCCGATCAGGGGGTATCAGCAATTCATCTCCCCGCTGACCCCCGCTTCGTGCAGGTATCACCCGAGCTGTTCCGCCTACGCCGTGGAGGCGATCAAGGTCCATGGACCCGTCAAGGGCCCGGCCCTCGCGAGTTGGCGGCTGCTGCGCTGCAACCCCTGGAGCCTGGGAGGTATCGACCCGGTTCCGCGCCGCGGAGCCTGGCTGCCGGACGTGCTGCCGAATGGCGATTGGCGATCTGACACCATTAAGGCTCGCGATGCGCATTGAGGCCGGGCAACCGGTTGCGATCCGCCCCGCCCCACACCTGTTGTTCGTGACCCTGCGACGAGAGCGATAACCCGAGCATGTTCATTCTCGACTGGCTCAAGGACGGCGTGAGCTGGATCCTTATCCAGTTCCACGCTCTGTTCAGCGCGATCGGCATGGATCCGAACAGCGGCTGGACGTGGGCCTTCTCCATCGTCGGCCTGGTCATCGTCATCCGCATCCTGCTGATTCCGCTGTTCGTCAAGCAGATCAACGCCCAACGCAATCTGCAGCTGATTCAGCCGCAGATGAAGGAGATCCAGAAGAAGTACGCCGGCGACCGCGAGCGGCAGTCGCAGGAGATGA
>CAYFLP010000155.1:0-5897 GCA_964344045.1 uncultured Bifidobacteriaceae bacterium | reverse complement strand
AGCGGGGCCATCTTGAGCACGGGCGCGCGGCTCTCGGCCATCTCCGCCCAGACGACGTCCTGCGGACCTGCGGCCAGGACCGCGCCCGCGACGTCATGGATGTCCTCCAGGGCCGCCTTTGCTACCTGACGTGCCGCCAGGTCATCGGGCTGCTGCGGGTCGGCCTCGGCATTGATGACCGTTATCGCCAGGTGCGCCGCATCGCGAACCTGCGTGCACGCAAGGGTCAGGTCGCGGCCGGCCGACTCGATGCGCACGGGGCCCGCGGCACCCGCACATGCTTCCCGAAGGGCGTCATCGAGTGCGGCGACGCAGTCATCGAGCCGCTCCATGACCTCCGGGCCGACAAGTCGACGGGCCCTGCCGGCCGCACGCTCGACGGATGCTGCCGACAGGTCACCAGCGATCGCCGAGGTCGCCCGGTCGACGAGCTCATGCCCCTCGTCGATGATCACGGCGTCGTGCGGGGGTAGCACGGGTATGCCCTCGATCGCATCGATCGCCAGCATCGCGTGGTTGGTGACCACGATGTCGGCCTCGGCAGCCTGCTGGCGACGGAGCACCGCGAAGCACTCCTCGCCGTACGCGCACTTGGCCTCGCCGACGCACTCGCGCCGGCCGACGCTGAAGGCGCGCCACACGCGCGGGTCTATGTCGTCGGCATATTCATCACGATCGCCGGTCGAGGTGGCCTCGGCCCAGGCACGCACCGCCACCGCCTGCTTGCCCAGCTCCGTGCGCGGCGAGTCGAACAGGCCCTCGGACTCGTCATCGGGCACCGAGCCATGCAGCTTCTGCAGGCAGACGTAGTTGTTGCGGCCCTTCAGGACGGCAAACGTCAGCTTCCGGCCGAGGACAGGCTCCATCGCGTCGGCAACGCGGGGCAGGTCGCGCTCGACGAGCTGGCGCTGCAGCGCCAGGGTGGCGGTGGCGATGACGATGCTTCCGCCACCGCCGTCGACGTCGCCGGCATGCAGCGCGGCCGGCACGAGGTAGGCAACGGACTTGCCCGTGCCCGTACCTGCCTGCACCAGGCAGTGGCCCTCCGAGCGCAGCATCGCGGCCATGGCCTGCGCCATGGCGGCCTGGCCATCGCGCGGCTGGCCGCCGATCGCGTCGACCACCGCGGCAAGGGCAGTCGCTACCTGAGGATCGTCACCCATCGGCAAGGCTTGTCAGCTCATCGGCCAGGGCCGGGGGCACGCGCGCGATCAGGCGGCTGCCCTCGTCACCATGCTCGACACTGACGACCTCGCCATGCACGTGGGCGCGCGACAGCAGCTCACCGCGGCTGTAGGGGACGACGACGTCGACAGCGACGAGAGTCGACGGCAGGTCGGCTTCGATGGCGGCCAGCAGATCGTCGATGCCCACCCCGGTACGGGCGCTCACGACGACCGAGTGCGGCTCGCGGCGCATCAAGGTGGCCAGCGCATGCGGATCGGCGATGTCGGCCTTGTTGATGACGATGAGCTCGGGGATGCCGCCCGCGTCGATCTCGTTGAGCACCTCGCGCACGGCCGCGATCTGCTCCTCGGGGGCCTCGTCGGAGCCATCGACGACGTGCACGATCAGGTCGGCGTCCTTGACCTCCTCCAGGGTGGAGCGGAAGGCCTCGACCAACTGGTGCGGAAGATGCCGGACGAAGCCGACCGTGTCGGCGACCGTGAACTCCCGGCCGGACGGGGTACGGGCCTGCCGGACTGTCGGGTCCAATGTGGCGAACAGGGCATCCTCGACGAGCACGCCGGCGCCGGTGAGCCGGTTGAGCAGGCTCGACTTGCCTGCATTGGTGTAGCCCGCGATGGCCACGGACGGCACGCCTGATCCGCGACGTGCCGCGCGCTGGGTCACCCGCGACTTCTCCATCTCGCGCAGCTCGCGGCGAAGCTTGGACATCTGCGCGCGGATGCGACGGCGGTCGGTCTCGATCTTCGTCTCGCCGGGGCCGCGCGTGCCCACGCCTCCGCCGCCTGCACCACCGCCGCCTGCGCCACCGCCCTGCCGGGACAACGACTCGCCCCAGCCGCGCAGACGGGGCAGGAGGTACTGCATCTGGGCGAGCGAGACCTGTGCCTTGCCCTCGCGGCTGCGGGCATGCTGAGCGAAGATGTCGAGGATCAGCCAGGTGCGGTCGACGACCTTGACCTTGACCACGGCCTCGAGCTGCCGCAGCTGGCCGGGGGTCAGCTCTCCGTCGCAGATGACGGTGTCGGCCTTGGTGGCAACGACGATGTCGCGCAGTTCGCGGGCCTTGCCCGAGCCGATGTAGGTGGCCGGGTCAGGTGACTCACGGCGCTGGACGAGACCCTCGAGCACCTCCGAGCCGGCGGTCTCCGCGAGCAGGGCCAGCTCGCGCAGGCTGCGCTCGGCCTCCGCGACCGTGCCATGCGTCCATACGCCGACCAGCACCACCCGCTCCAGGCGCACCTGGCGGTACTCGACCTCGGTGACGTCCTCGAGCTCGGTCGACAGGCCTGCCACGCGGCGCAGCGCACTGCGCTCCTCGAGCTCGAGATCTCCCGTGGTCGGCTCGAAGCCGAGATCATCGTCTTCGCTCACGGCAGCAGGACGCTCCCGCGCGCTACGAGGTCGGCGGGCCCGGTCAAGGTGAGGCCGCCGTCAGCGGCCTCGGCCACGAACACGGTTCCGCCCGGCATGTCGACCTGCCAGGTGCTGGCGCCGGAGAGGTCGGGCTCATCGCGGCGCCTCGCGGCCCAGGCGACCGCGCACGCGCCGGTCCCGCAGGCCATGGTCTCGCCGGAGCCGCGCTCATGCACGCGCATGGCCACGTGACGGGGACCTCGGGAGACCACGAATTCGACGTTCACCCCGTCGGGAAAGACGTCCGCCGGGGCCACGACCGGGGCGGAGTGCAGGGAGCCGGCATCGTCGAGGCTCTCGACGAAGGCGACGGCATGCGGGTTCGGGACGATGACGCCGGTGGCAGGCCACGACGCGCCGTCGACCTCGACGACCGGCATGGCACGGGCACGCGGAGGCATGGCATGGCCCATCGCGACCGAGACCATCGGCACCTCGCCAGAGGAGTCGAGTGACACGTCGAGGACACCGGCCCGGGTCGCGATCCTGGCCGTGTTGTCAGTGATCAGGCCGACCGCATCGAGGTACCGGACGAACACGCGCGCGCCGTTGCCGCACATCTCCGCGACGGTGCCATCGGCATTGCGGTAGTCCATGAAGTACTCCGCCTGGACGGCATCCAGTTCGAATCCGGGCATGCGGGCCGTGCGCACGACGCGAAGGATGCCGTCCGCGCCTATGCCGAATCGCCGATGGCACAGCCAGGCGACGTCAGCAGGGGAAAGCTCCAGGCGCCCGTCGAGATCGGGCAGGATGACGAAGTCATTGCCCGTGCCATGCCCCTTGACGAAGGGGATCTCCCGAAGTCGCGCCACGCGGTGAGCCTAACTTGCGGCGGCACGATCCCTTGCCGCCGCGTAGGCGTTGTCGACGTCGACGAGCACGTTCGACCACTGCTCGTGCGGAGGGCAGGCCATGTTGTGCTCGCGCATGCGGGCCGCAAGGCCGGGCTCGCGGGCCAGGCGGACCATGGCTGCCGCGAGCCCGGCATCGTCGGCGACGACGAGGCCCGTGACACCGTCCTGCACGAACTGCACGGAGCCCGACTCCTTGCGCACGAGCACCGGAAGGCCGGCGGTACGGGCCTCGAGCGCCGCAATGCCGAAGGACTCTCGCACGGAAGGCTGCGCATAGGCATCGGCGCGGCTGAAGGCATCGAGGATTCCCTCGCGGTCCAGCCGGCCGGCGAACCGGAACTGGTCGGCGAGACCGTGCGCAGCCACCCACTTCTCGGCCCGTGACCGCTCGGGACCGTCGCCGATCAGCGTCAGGCGAAGCCTGCCCTGTGCGCCCAGGGCCCGCTGCGCCATGGCTGCCGAGCGCACCAGGGCGCCTACGCGCTTGCGCGGGGCCATCCGCATCACCGTGACCAGCCGTAGCTCCCCTGGCTCTCCCGCATGCCAGTCCGCCAGGCGCCAGTCCAGTGGATCGATGCCATTGGGGACGACGATGACGGAGTGCGCCTGCGGCACGGCTCGGGCCACTTCGCGCGCGGCTGTGCGGCTGACAGCGCTCAACTGGATGCCTCGCGAACCCCAATGGGCCAGCCGCTCGGCGAGCCCGTACCCCGGCCGGGCCAGCGGGCCCCACATGCTGTGCACGGTGACCAGCACGGGCAGCCCGCAGTCGACGGCTGCGAGCGTCGCGCCCCAGGCGAAGGGCGAGACCGAGCCGACGTGCACGTGCACGACATCGGCGGGCTCGGCCTCCAGTGCCGCGCGGACGCTGCTGCGGGTGCGCGGGTGGACGGGGAGCTCGAAGGGCATGCGCGCGGCAATGCGCAGTACGTCAAGCCCATCGACCACGTCGGACCCCGCACGAACCTGACCGTGGCCAGGAGTGGCCGTGATGACGCGCACCTGGTCGCCGCGGGCCTGCTGCCGAAGCGCCAGGCTGCTCACCTGCGTCTCGATGCCTCCCGTGCGCGGGAAGTAGCAGTCGCTGATGTGCGCGATCCTCACCGCACGACGGTATCGCGATCATGGAGAATCACCGCATGCCCCGCCGATCGCTGGTCTTCGTCCACGCTCACCCCGATGACGAGGCGCTGCTCACCGCCGGGACCATGGCCAAGGCCGTCCAGGCAGGTCACCGCGTCACCCTCGTGGTGGCCACCGACGGGGCGGCCGGGCTCGCGGACGCCGCGATCGCGGGCGAGCTCTCGCAGATCCGGCGTGCAGAGCTCGAGCAGTCCGCACGGGCCCTGGGCATCGACGACGTCGTGTGCCTGGGATATGCCGACTCGGGCCTTCATGGCCAGATCCCCGAGGGCTTCGCGCACGTCGCGTCGTTCTCGGTAGCCCGTCGCATCGCCGACGTCTGCAACGACGTCTCGGCAGACGTGCTGGTGGGCTACGACCCGGCCGGCGGCTATGGCCACCCCGATCACCTCAAGGTGCACCGATGCGTGCGCACCAGCCTGGCGCTGTGCACCCGCACTCCCTCGCTCTTCGAGGCGACGCTCCCCCGCGAGCCCATCGCCGGAGCCGTCCGCCTGGCCCAGCGACTGCGCCTGACGCCGGCCGGCTTCGACGCGGCCGAGTTCTCGCAGGCCTGGACCCCTCGACGTGAGATAACCCACCGGGTGAACGTGCGGCCGTACCTCGAGGCAAAGGACGCCGCACTCCGGGCACATGCCTCGCAGGCCAGTGCGGACGGCACTGTTCGCACCCTCGCGGTTCTGACCCGGCTCCCCCGCGCGGTGCAGGCACCGCTGCTGGGCACGGAGTACTACGTGAGCGTGCCGTGGAGCCCGCGGATCGCGAAGTCGACCGCGTCCGGGGCGTCGTAGGCGACCCAGGCAATGCGCGCATCGCGCCGGAACCACCTCTGCTGCCGGCGGGCGAACTTGCGCGTCGCGTCGATGGTCCCCTGGCGGGCCTCGGCCAGGGTCGCTTCCCCGCTGACGACTGCCGACATCTGCGGATAGCCCAGGGCGGCCCCTGCGGTTCGCCCGAGCGCCTCCGCGGCGACCAGCCGCTCGACTTCGCCCAGGAAGCCCCTAGCGATCATCTCGTCGACCCGTGCCGCGATCCGCATGTCGAGGAGGCCGCGGTCGATGTCCAGGCCGACGCGGATGCAGTCGTACACCGACGCAGGCTCGGGCAGGGTCGCAGCGAAGTTCGCCCCGGTGATCTCGTTGACCTCCAGGGCCCGGACGACGCGTCGTGAGTTGCCCGGGAGGATCGCCGCTGCTGCGAGCGGATCAACCAAAGCGAGCCGAGCATGCATCGCGGCAGCGCCGAGCCGTTCGGCTTCCTCCTCGAGCCTGCCACGCACGGCCGGATCGGTTC
>CAYFLP010000154.1:0-5981 GCA_964344045.1 uncultured Bifidobacteriaceae bacterium | reverse complement strand
GCGGTGCGCCGTCGCGCGTCCTGGGCATGATCGAGGAGATCGAGCGGACGGGCGACGCGCGCGCCTACGTCAAGGGCGTCCTCGACCGCGGCGACCGACTCATGGGCTTCGGGCACCGCGTGTACCGCGCGGAGGATCCGCGCGCCCGCGTGCTGCGTCGCACCGCCCGCGAGCTCGGTGCACCGCGCTACGAGATCGCCGAGGCGCTGGAGATCGCCGCACTCACCGAGCTGCGCGAGCGTCGTCCCGACCGCGTGCTGGAGACCAACGTGGAGTTCTGGGCCGCGATCATCCTGGACTTCGCCGAGGTGCCCGCAACAATGTTCACCTCGATGTTCACCTGCGCCCGGCTGGCCGGCTGGAGCGCGCACATCCTCGAGCAGAAGCGCACCGGGCGCCTCATCAGGCCGTCGGCGCGCTACGTGGGCGCGGGGCCGCGCACGCCGCAGCAGGTACCCGGCTGGGACCCAGTCATGGTCGCGCCGACGGGATACACGCCAGCCTCGTGAGAGGTTGGCCACGGTAGGCGTTCACGTGGCCGAGGGCCCCTGCGCCGGGCACTAGGCTGAAGGCACTTGATCCCTCACCACTGGAGACAGCTGTGCCTGCTGCGCCCGAAGACATCCGCATTCCCGCCGAGCTCCTGCCCGCCGATGGCCGGTTCGGTGCAGGGCCGTCGAAGGTTCGTGAGGCGCAGGTCGAGGCCCTGAGCAAGGTCTGGAAGTCCTACCTGGGCACCTCGCACCGCCAGAAGACCGTGAAGTCCCAGGTCGGTCGACTGCGCACCGGCCTGTCCGACCTGTTCCAGCTGCCCGAGGGCTACGAGGTCGTCCTCGGCAACGGCGGTTCCACCTGCTTCTGGGACGTCGCCGCGTTCGGCCTGATCCGCGACCGCGCCCAGTTCCTGTCGTTCGGCGAGTTCGGCGCCAAGTTCGCCAGTGGCGTCAAGAAGGCCCCCTTCCTCGGCGACCCGACGATCCACAAGGCCGACCCGGGCAGTGCCCCGGCCTTCACCGCCGAGGCCGGCGTCGATGCCTACTGCAGCCCGCACAACGAGACCTCGACCGGCGTGGCCGTTGCGCCCAAGCGCGTTGCCGGCGCCGATGCCGACTCCCTCATGATCATCGACGCCACCTCGGGTGCCGGCGGCCTGGCCGTCGACCCCCGGGAGTTCGACGTGTACTACTTCGCCCCGCAGAAGAGCTTCGGCTCCGACGGCGGCCTGTGGTTCGCCCTGATGTCGCCCGCGGCCATCGCACGCGCCGCCGAGATCAAGGAATCCGGTCGCTGGATCCCGGACTTCCTCGACCTGCAGACCGCGATCGACAACGCCCGCCTCGACCAGACCTACAACACCCCGGCACTGGCGACCATCTTCTTGATGGCAGAGCAGGTCGACTGGTTCAACGGCAATGGCGGCCTCGACTGGTGCGTCAACCGCACGCGAGAGTCGTCCGACATCTTGTACTCATGGGCCGAGGCAAGCCCGGTCGCGACCCCGTTCGTCGCCGATCCTGCCCTCCGCTCCGGCGTCGTCGCCACCATCGACATCGACGACTCGATCGATGCCACGAGCATCTGCAAGGCACTGCGCGCCAACGGCATCGTCGATACCGAGCCGTACCGCAAGCTGGGCCGCAATCAGCTGCGCATCGCGGTGTTCCCGTCCGTGGAGCCCAACGACGTGCGGTCGCTGACCCTCTGCATCGACAACGTCATCTCGCAGCTGTCGTGAACCGACCGCCGGCCGGGCTCGCAGCACGGCCGGTACGCGATGGCATCACGTGGCTGTCCTACGGACAGCTGTCGCTGTGGGCTTGGTTCATGTATGCCTTCGGTGCGACCGTTGCGCTCCTGCGCGACGACCAGGGCACCTCGCGATCGGTAGCCGCACTGCACGGCAGCGCCATGGCGGTGGCCGGCATCCTGGCAGGCGCCGTCGCGTCACACTTCGTGCATCGTTTCGGCCGCGGGCAGATGATGCGGGCATCGTCGCTCGGAGTCATGCTCGGCCTCGCTGCCTATTCCTGGCCGCATGCGCCGTTGGCGGTCACGCTCGGCGGCATGTTCCTCGCCGGCTTCGCCGGGACGATGCTGGTCGTGACCGTGAACGCCTTCCTCCTGAGCCATCAGGGGACGGCAGGGCCCGCCTCGCTCACGGAAGCCAACGCCCTCGCCGCCGGCGCGGGCCTCGTCGCCCCGCTGGCCATCGGCATCGGCGCAGCCACGATCCTCGGCTGGCAAGCCGGCATCTGGGTCGTGATCATCGGGCTCGCTGCGGTCGAGATCGTGCGCGGCCGGCGCACCAGCCAGTTCGGCATGGCAGGCGAGGAGGCCCACGCCGAGCACCGCGCCAGCCGTCTGCCGCGCCGCGTCTACTGGACCCTCGCCCTGATCGTGTGCTTCCTGGGCACGGAATTCTCGATGGTGTTCTGGAGCGCAGACCTCCTGCGTGAGCGCGCATCGTTCGGCCCTGCGGCCGCTGCCGCTTCCCTCGCCGCAGTGACGGGCGGCATGGCCCTCGGTCGCTTGGCCGGGTCGCGGCTCGCCGAGCGCATTGCCGGCGACACCCTGCTGCGCGCCTCCATCGTGATCGCGCTGGGCGGCTTCGCCCTTGCCTGGCTGACGACCAGCGGATGGCTCATGCTCGTCGGGCTATTCATCAACGGCCTCGGGCTGGGCGTGCACTGGCCGCTGGGCGTGGCGAGGGCCGTGAACGCCTCCGGGGGCATGACCGACCGGGCCGCTGCCCTGTGCTCGCTGTTCGGAAGCATCGCGATTGCGACTCTGCCGTTCGTGCTGGCTGCCCTTGCCGACGCGATCGGCTTCCACGAGGCCTTCCTCCTGGTTCCGGCCATGCTGGTCAGCGCCCTGGTCATCTTGCTCGCACGTCCCGAGTACCCGCGCTAGGCCCCGCGACCGCCTCCCGGACGACCCGTGCGGCGACGCAACTCGACGACCCCGATCACGGCGGCAGCGCAGGACACGAGCAGGACAGCGACCGCCGCGGGTAGCCAGGCGGATGGCCCGGGGCCCGGCTCAGCCGCTGACGGCAAGGCGGATGCTGGCAGGGCGGATGACGGCTCGGGGGATGCCGGCTCGGGCAGGGCCGACGGGCCCGAGGTGGCCACGGGAGCCGCCGGACCTGCCGGTCCTGATGACGATGACGATGACGATGACGACGCAGGCGTCGGCGAAGACGGCGGCGGCACGCGATCGACGGGCACGCGCAGCAGGCGCCTGTCCTTCTCGCTGGCGACCAGCAGGGCCGTGCCGTCTGCTGTCCAGGCCAGCGCCTCGCCTTGCGGCTGATACGGCAACTGCACGATGCGCGGCTGCGTGCCGGGCGGAAGCCCGGAGAAGACCGTGGCATCGACGTAGTCGCGCAGTGCGTAGCGGTGTCCGTCCGGGCTGATGGCCCCATCCGTGATGAGCCCCCGCTCCGTGCGCACGAACCTGGCCGTCGTGATCGAGCTCGACGACAGGTGGCGAGGCAGGGAGTACAGGCGCCCGTCCGCGAGTTGCTTGGTCACGATCCACAGGCGGCCACTGACCGGATCAGCGAGGAGGGTCTCGGCATCGTGCGGCCCGTCGGGGTACCGCACGTCGAAGGTGCGTGCCGCCACGGTCGCGTCGGCGATGCGCTCAGGCTCGCGGATGCGCACGAGTTGCACGTGCGGCCACGAAGCGAGGTTGTCGCCGATGTCTGCGAGCCACAGCACGGGCCGACCCTTGCCATCTCGGCCAACGGCCATGGCCTCGAAGTCGCGCGCCGAAGCGCCCCGCACCTGAACTCGCGCCCGGACGTGACAGGTATGCGCATCGAGGGCGTACACGTAGGGGCCGCCCCCGGAGTCGTTGAGCGCCCACAGGATCCCGGGGTGGGAAGCCGACACGGCCATGCCCGAGATCTCGTGCAGGCGGTCATCGGCGAACGTGCACACCTTCGTGGCCCCGAAGGCGGCCAGGTCCGAGGCAGCCGCCGGCGCTGCGCAGGCCAGGCCCAGCGTGAGGGCGCCAGCGCCCGTGAGCACTCCCAGAGTGCGCAGCCTCATGAACGCAGCGAGGCGATCACGACGACGGCGAGCAGGGACAGCAGGACGGCGAGGGTGACGATGCGTCGCGTCCGTGGGTCCATGGGCCAACAGTACGGCGGCCCCGGCACCGCGCTGAACGGGTACCGGGGCCGCCGTGGGGCGTTCGCTATCTCAGGCCGAAGAGCACTTCGATCGGGTAGACCGCGAAGTAGACCGCGAAGAGCAACGCGATCACCCACATGATCCAGCCGATTTCCTTGGCCTTGCCCACGAAGAGCTTGATGAGCACCCACGTCACGAAGCCGGCGCCGATGCCGATCGTGATCGAGTAGGTGAACGGCATCAGCGCGATCGTCAGGAAGGCCGGGATGCCGATCTCGTAGTCGCCGAAGTTGATGTGACGGATCTGCGTCATCATCAAGAAGCCGACGACCACGAGCGCGGGAGCAGCCGCCTCGTTCGGAACGATGCGCACCAGCGGCGAGAACAGCATGGCGACGAGGAACAGCGCTCCGGTTACGAGGGAGGCGATACCCGTGCGCGCACCCTCGCCGATGCCCGACGCCGACTCGATGTAGGCCGTGTTGCTCGACACCGATCCGACACCGCCTGCCGCGGCTGCGACCGAGTCGACGACCAGGATCGCCTCGAAGTGCGGGATGTTGCCCTCGTCGTCGAGCAGCTCTGCCTCGGTGGCGAGGCCGAACGCGGTGCCCATCGTGTCGAAGAAGTCGCTGAGCAGCAGCGAGAAGATCGCCAGGACGGTAGCCACGATGCCGATTGCGCTGAAGCTGCCGAACAGGTTGAACTGGCCGAGCAGGCCCAGGTCGGGAGTGGAGATCACCTGATCGGGCATCTGCGGGACGTTGAGGTTCCAGCCGACGGGATTGACGGTGTCGCCCGCGAACTTCGGCCCCACGCCGGCAACGGCCTCGATGACGATCGCGATGATCGTCGTCGCGATGATGCCGATCAAGATCGCACCCTTGGTCTTGCGGACGACGAGCACGATGGTGATCAGCAGGCCGAGCACGAAGGTGAGGATGGGCCAGCCGGCGAGCTCGCCGTTGACGCCGAAGGTCACCAGCACCGAGGGATTCGGCCGCACGATGCCAGCATCGACCAGGCCGATGATGGTGATGAACAGGCCGATGCCGACGCCGATGGCGTACTTCAGCTGCTCCGGCACTGCCGTGAACACGGCCGAACGGAAGCCGGTGAGCACGAGCAGCAGGATGAGCACGCCTTCGAGGACCACCAGGCCCATGGCGTCGGCCCAGGTCATCTGCGGCGCGAGGGTGAACGCGACGAAGCCGTTCAGGCCCAGGCCTGCGGCGATCGCGATCGGGAAGCGGCCGACCGCTCCCATGAAGATCGTCATCAGGCCGGCGATGAGCGCCGTAGCTGCGGCAACCATGGCCATGGCGACCATGGGATCCTTGTTGCCGCCGATGAACTCGCCGTTGACGTCCTTGGCGGTGCCGATGATGATCGGATTGAGCACCACGATGTAGGCCATCGTGAAGAAGGTGACCAGGCCACCGCGAACCTCGCGGCCGTAGGTCGAGCCTCTCTTGGTCAGTTCGAACCAACGGTCGAAACCGCTGACCTGACCACTAGGGGCGGGTGCGGACATGAATCCTCCCGAGTCGAGTGTTGGGGCAAACTCGCCGGGGAAGGCGACCATGTCGGACGATTGGGACGCACGCTAGCGTGGTCACGTGGGCGATGGGGCCAGACGGTCAGAACTACTGACCAGTAACAGCGATGCGACGGCAGTCCTGCCCATCGCACTGGGAACACTGGCGTGGCTCGTGGGACTCGTGATCGCGATTGTTGCCCGAGAGAGCCTTGTGGCAAGCGATCGCGGATGGTGGATCTGGGCAGCAGCGGCCGGTTCCATCACCGGAGTGCTGGCACTGGCGTTCATGGTCCGCCGCGCCA
>CAYFLP010000153.1:5570-5989 GCA_964344045.1 uncultured Bifidobacteriaceae bacterium | reverse complement strand
CCTTGGCGCCGCGCTGCTTGGCCCACTCCTGCCAGGCGTCGAACTGCCTGCGCGGCTGGTCGGCGCCACCGGGCATCACGACGGCGCCCACGTAGTCGGCCTGGAAGACCCGGAACGGGGTATCCGCGAAGAACGCGGTCAGGTCGACGAGCTCTAGGCCGAAGCGCAGGTCGGGCTTGTCGGTGCCGTACCGGCGCATGGCCTCGGCATAGGTCATGTGCGGCACGTCGCCGATGTCGTAGCCCAGGACGTCCTGCCAGAGCGAGCGCACGACGGCCTCGCCGACCTCCAGCACGTCGGCCTGATCGACGAAGGACATCTCGATGTCGAGCTGGGTGAATTCCGGCTGCCGATCGCCGCGGAAGTCCTCATCGCGGTAGCAGCGGGCGATCTGGAAGTACTTCTCCATGCCTGCGACC
>CAYFLP010000153.1:0-5560 GCA_964344045.1 uncultured Bifidobacteriaceae bacterium | reverse complement strand
CATCAGCAGCTGCTTGAACAGCTGCGGCGACTGCGGTAGCGCGTACCAGTGTCCCGGCTGCAGGCGCACGGGCACGAGGAAGTCACGCGCGCCCTCGGGCGTGGAGCGCGTGAGCGTGGGGGTCTCGATCTCCAGGAAGCCGCGGTCGAGGAGCACGTTGCGGCACACCTGGTTGACCTTCGACCGCATGCGCAGGGCATTGCCCGCCGATGCGCGGCGCAGGTCGAGGTAGCGATGCCGCAGTCGGGCCTCCTCGCCGACCGTCGCGCGGTCGTCGATCGGGAACGGCAGTGGTGCGGAGACGGAGAGCACCTCGAGGTCGTCCGCCATCACCTCGATCTCGCCCGTGGGGAGGTCGGGGTTCTCGTTGCCCTCCGGGCGCTTGTGCACCGTGCCGGTGACCTTGATGCAGTACTCGTCGCGCAGCGGATGGGCTACGGCAGCGTCATGGACGACCACCTGGGCGACGCCGCTGGCATCGCGCAGGTCGAGGAACGCGACGCCGCCATGGTCACGACGGGTCGCTACCCAGCCGGCCAGCGTGACGGTCGTACCGGCGTCGGCTGCCCGGAGGTCGCCTGCATTGTGCGTGCGAATCACCACGCGTCCTTTCGGTCGAAGTACTGCTCCGCAACGGCCTGACGCACCTGGTCGGCCAGCGCCTCGGCCACACCCTCCCATGGCCGGGGCGACTGCTCGCCGGTAGCCATGTCCTTCACTTGCACGACGCCCTCGTCGAGGTCGCTGTCGCCTGCGATCAGCACGATCGGGGCACCCGAGCGGTCGGCGGCCTTCATCGAGCCCTTGAGCCCCTTGTCGCCGTAGGCCATGTCGCATCGCACCCCGAGTGAGCGCAGCTGAGCCATCACCGAGGCCAGCCGATGCTTCGCGGCCTGGCCGATGGGCACGCAGAAGACGTCGACCGCCGGCCCCGCACCCGGTGCCAGGCCCTCCGCCCGGCAGGCCAGCAGGGTGCGGTCGGTGCCGAGGCCGAAGCCGATGCCCGACAGTGACGCGCCGCCGATCGACTCCATGAGACCGTCGTATCGACCACCGCCGCCGATGCCCGACTGCGCGCCGAGGAGCCTGTGCTGGAACTCGAAGGTCGTGCGCGTGTAGTAGTCCAGGCCGCGCACCAGCCGGGGTGCCTCGGTCCACTGCACCCCTTGATCGCGCAGGTAGGCCCGCACCTGGTCGTAGTGGCCCGCGCACTCCTCGCACAGGTGGTCGACCATCAAGGGCGCGTCGCCCAGCTGTGCCTGCACCGCCTCGCGCTTGTCGTCGAGAACGCGCAGCGGGTTGATGCGGGCGCGCTCGCGGGTCGCCTCGTCGAGGTCGAGTCCGTCGAGGAACTCGGTCAGTCGGGCCCGGTAGGCAGGACGGCACTGAGCGCACCCGAGGGAGGTCAGCAGCAGCTCGTACTGGGTCAGGCCCAAGGAGCGGAACGCCTCGTCCGCGACGGCGATCACCTCGGCGTCGAGCGCGGGGTCGTCGCCGCCGATCGCCTCGATGCCCACCTGCTGCAACTGACGGTAGCGGCCCAGCTGCGGACGCTCCGCACGGAAGAACGGGCCCGCGTACCACAGCTTCACCGGCAGGGCGCCGCGGTCGAGATGATGCTCGACCACCAGGCGCATCACGCCGGCCGTGCCCTCCGGGCGCAGCGAGATCGAACGGCCGCCACGATCCTCGAAGGTGTACATCTCCTTCGAGACCACGTCGGTCGACTCCCCCACGCCGCGCACGAACAGGCCGGTGTCCTCGAAGACCGGCAGCTCGACGTAGCCGTAGCCGGCATTGCGCGCCGGGCGCGACAGTGCCGTGCGAACTGCGAGGAAGGCGGCCGAGTCGTCGCCGAAGTACTCGGGCACGCCCTTGGGTGCGGTGAACATTGCCATCGCGATCACAGGCCCCGCGTATTGCGCAGGCCGTCGGCTGGCCCGGCATCGTCCTGGAGTCCTCGCAGGAACGGGTTCGTCGCACGCTCCTGGCCGATCGTCGTGGCCTCGCCATGCCCGGGCAGCACAGGCATGTCGTCGGGCGCGGGGAGGATGACCCGGCGCAGGGACTCCAGCATCGCGGCATGGTCGCCGCCCGGCAGGTCGGTGCGGCCGATCGAACCGGCGAAGAGCAGGTCTCCACTGAGCATCACGCCGTTGATGACGAAGGCAGTGGATCCCTCGGTGTGGCCCGGCGCATGGTGGACCTCGACCTGCAGGCCCGCCAGGTCCAAGGTCTCGTGGCCCTCCAGCTCGACTATCTGCTCGGGCTCGGTGAGCTCGAGGGCGTCCTTGGTCATGGCGAGCAGGGTCTCGCGCGCCGCCATGATGCTGGTGCCAGCGGGGTCGACCAGCCGGTACCGATCGTCGCGTTGGATCACGGCAGGGATGCCGAACCGCGACGAGACCGGAGCCACCGACCAGATGTGGTCGATGTGGCCATGCGTGAGCAGGACGGCGGCAGGGGCGAGCCGGTTCTCGCGCACGATCTCGAGAACCCCGTCGATGGACTCCTGGCCCGGATCGACCACCAGGCACGGCTCCCCCGGCCCGGCGGCGACGACGAAGCAGTTGGTCGCCCAGGATCCGGCGGGGAATCCAGCGATAAGCACGATCGTGACCTCACGGGCGAAAGGACGGCAGCAGCAGGCGAAGCCTATCGACGGCCTAGAATCGCGGTTCCAGCACGGTTCGGCACGACAGTTCGGCATGACAGTTCGGCACGATGGTTCGGCATGACGGCCCACCAGCACAGGAAGCAGGCACCATGGCAGGCAACAAGCGGCAGCGCGAACTGGCCCGGGCCAAGTACGAGCGCCAGCAGGCACGCCGCACCAAGAGCGCAGCCGCCCGCAAGCACCGCCAGCGGATCATCGGCATCGTGGTGGTTGCCGCCCTGGTCATCGGCATCGGCGCCTGGGCCGTCCTGAGCCGCACGTCGAGCTCCGACCAGGCCGCCGCGCCTGCGCCGGCTGCGACCTCCGCGCCTGCGGCATCCACCGCTCCCGCCGCGTCGACCACGGCCTCCCCTGCCGCTTCCGGCCAGGCTGCTTCCGACCAGGCTGCAGCGGAGGCCGCCGTCCTCGACTGCTCGGCACCGGGCACCGTGAGGGCCGACGACAAGTCCTACTCCGCGGCCCCCGACGTGCTGTCGCCCCTCCCGGCCTCGATCACGCTGCAGACCAACTGCGGTCCGATCGTCATCGCACTCGATGCGCAAGCGCCCACGACTGTCTCGAGCGAGGCCTTCTTGGCAAAGGACGGCTTCTACGACGCGACCTCATGCCATCGCCTGACCACCAGCGGGATCTACGTGCTGCAGTGCGGCGATCCCACGGCCACGGGCAGTGGCGGACCTGGCTACGCGATCGCGGACGAGAACCTGCCGACCGGCTCTGGCGTCAACTACCCGGCCGGCACCGTCGCAATGGCGAATTCGGGCCCCAACACGAATGGCTCGCAGTTCTTCATCGTCTATGACGACACCACGCTGCCCGCGGGCTACTCGATCTGGGGCCAGGTCACCGAAGGCCTCGACATGGTGAAGGAAGTCGCCTCGGTGGGCGTTGCGGACGGCTCCGGTGACGGAACTCCCCGCCAACCGGTGTTTATCGAATCGGCAACAGTCCAGCAGTGACGCCACGAATGCCCGGCAGGCCGCCCACTAGGCTGCATCCGTGACCATCACCGGAGGCCCCACTCCTGCACGCCCGACGCCGTCGAGTGTTTCCGGCGTGCCGACGCCCGGCGCACTGCGCCCGCCGGCCGCCGCAGCACCCGTGTCCGACTCGCAGCGCTTCGGCCGAGTCGAGCCGGATGGCACCGTGATCCTGCTGGCCCCCGAGGGCGAGGTCGTCGTCGGACAGTGGGCAGCAGGTGAGCCGGCAGCAGGACTCGCCTTCTTCGCGCGCAAGTACGACGACCTCGTGGTCGAGATCGATGTCATCCAGCGCAGGCTCGGCGAGCATCGTGCACCGGCCGAGCAGGCCCAGGCCGTGCTCGAGCGCGTGCGCGAGGCTCTTGCCGGTCGGGCATTCGTCGGCGACGTGGCGGCCCTCGAGGCCCGCTGCGCCGCGCTCGAGGCAGCGATCGCTGCCGAGCGCGAGGTTGCCGCCGCCCGCAAGGCCGAGCAGCGCGAGCGCGCCATGGCTCGGCGAACCGAACTCGCTGCCGAGGCCCAGGCCCTGGCGGACTCCACGTCCTGGCGCACCACGTCCGAGCGCTATGCGGCCATCGTCGAGGAGTGGAAGGGCCTGCCGCGCTCGGATCGCGCATCCGAGCAGGAGCTGTGGAGCCAGATCAGCGCCGCACGCACCGCTTTCGACAAGCGCCGCAGGGCCCACTTCACCGAGGTCGACGGCCAGCGCAAGACCGCCATCAATGCCAAGCGCGACCTGATCTCTCGCGCTGAGGCCATGTCGACGTCGACCGACTGGGTCGGCACCTCGCGCAAGCTGCGCGACCTCATGTCCGAGTGGAAGGCCGCCCCGCGGGCGGGCCGCAATGACGAGGACAAGCTCTGGAAGCGCTTCAAGGCCGCCCAGGACGCGTTCTACGCTGCCCGGGTCACCGCCGAGGTCGCCGAGCAGGAGACCCTGCGCGTCAACGTGCCGGCGAAGGAGGCCCTCGTCGTCGAGGCCGAGGCCCTGCTGCCCCTGGGCGATCTCAAGGCTGCCAAGTCCGCCCTGCGCTCCATCCAGGACAGGTGGGACAAGGCCGGCGATCTGCCCAAGGCCGATCGCGACCGCCTGGAGCGCCGTCTCCACGCAGTCGAGGAAGCCGTTCGCAAGGAGGAGTCCGACGCCTGGTCCAAGAGTGCCGGCACCGGAGGCTCCAATGCCTTCGAGCAGGCCCTCGCCCGCCTGGAGGAGAAGCAGGCAGCCGCTGTGGCCCGTGGCGACGCCTCGACTGCCGCATCGCTGGAGGCGCAGATCGCGTCGACGAAGGCCCTCCTGGGCCGCTGATCGGCTCCTGGAGTTCCCGCCAGGCGATCAGACGCGGTAGACGTCGTACACGCCTTCGACGTGCCGCACTGCCCGCAGCACCGAGCCGAGGTGCTTGGGGTCGGCCATCTCGAAGGTGAACCTCGACAATGCGATGCGATCGCGCGTGGTCGTCACGGACGCGCTGAGGATGTTGACATGCGTGTCCGAGAGGGCACGGGTCACGTCTGAGAGCAGGCGGGCCCGGTCGAGTGCCTCGACCTGGATGTTGACCAGGAACACGCTGTTGGCCGTCGGGGCCCATTCCACCTCGACGACCCGGTCGGGGTTCTGGCGCAGGCCCGGCACGTTGACGCAGTCGGAGCGATGGACGGATACGCCCGTCCCTCGCGTGACGAAGCCCATGATCTCGTCGCCGGGCACCGGCGTGCAGCATCGGGCCAGCTTGACCCACACGTCGTCGGCGCCCTTGACGAGCACCCCGACATCCCCCGAGGCGCGCGCATGCCGGCCGACCGTCGAGGGGCTGATGGTCTCGGCCGCATCGTCGGCCGCGCCGTCGACTCCCCCTGCTGCGTCGACCAGGCGCTGCACGATGGTCTGGGCAGAGATGCGCCC
>CAYFLP010000152.1:0-6022 GCA_964344045.1 uncultured Bifidobacteriaceae bacterium | reverse complement strand
TGCTGCGAGCCGGTCTGATAGCGCAGGACCTGTCGGATCCGGCGCAGGCGCAAGGCGCGGCGATGCGCGCTGAGCACGGACACCCCTGCCAGCAGGACGATGAGGGCCGCGAGGCCGGCAACGATGGCCGCCATTCCTGGCACGACACTTGCGGTGCCGGGGGAGGTTGTCGCGTCGGGGGCGGTCGTCGCTTCGGGCGCGGCTACCGCGACGGCAGAGGAAGGGGGAGGAGTTGCCGCCGGCACGGACGATGCCGCTGAGGCCGCAGTCGGGCGGGCCGTCGTGGAGGGAACGCGTGATGCTGCCTGCGCGAAGGCCAGGGCCAGCTCGTCGGAGTCCGTAGCCGAGGTGAGGATCCCGCCCGTCGCCTGCGACATGCGGGACAGGGTCCGGCGCTGCTGCGCAGTCGGGTCGAGGGCGACGATGTCGATGGGCACCCCCGCCTCGGAAGCCTGCGCCGTTACCTCCTGCACCGTGGCGGTACTCGAGGTGTCGGCTCCGTCGCTCATGGCGACCACCCGGCAGGGCAGGTGACGCGTGCACTGGGCGACGGCCCTGGCCACGGCATCGAAGAGGGCCGTGCCCCCCCTGCCCTCGAGCCCGCGCATCTGCGCTGCGATGCCGTCGTGAGCGGAGCCGATAGGTGCCGCGACCCGTACCTCGTCGGCGAAGAGCACGAGGCCGACAGGTGTCGATGGGGGGATGCTGCTGATGAAGTGCCCCACTGCAGCTCCCGCGTCGTGCATTCGCGATCCCGCCATGGATCCGCTGGCATCGATGACGACCACTGCGGAGGCAGGACTTTCCGATGCCGCAGCCGATGCTGCGTGGGCAGTGGGTGCGGAGTAGGCGGTGAGCACGGTGAGCGCAACAAGCACGCTGAGGGCAGTGAGGACGGAGAGCCCGGCCAGGGCAGGTGCGAGCAGTACGGCGCGCGGGCGGCTGCGTGGAACCGCCGCTGTCGCACGGGGCTCAGGAAGGGCGTTGAAGGCAGGCATCTGTGCGTCTCCTCATGCGGTGAACAGGTCGACGGGAAGCTCGACGCCCCTGTCCAGCAGGCGTTCGGTGAACTGCGGCACGATGCCCGTCGGCACCAGGCGCCCGAGTGGTCCGCTTGCCGGGTTCCGGTTGTACTCGAAGGTGAACAGGTCCTGCATCAAGATCGTGCTGCCGTCGCGTCCGACCACTTCGGCGATCTGGGTGACGTGCCGGGAGCCATCGCGCAGGCGCATCTGATGGACGATGACGTCGAGCGCTGAGCTCACCTGCTCGCGGATGACGCTGACCGGAAGGTCCATGCCGGCCATCAGGACCATCGTCTCCAGGCGGGACAGCGCATCGCGAGGGCTGTTCGCATGGATAGTCGATAGCGAGCCTTCGTGGCCGGTGTTCATGGCCTGGAGCATGTCGAGGGCGGCGGCATCCCTGACCTCGCCGACGATGATCCTGTCCGGCCGCATGCGCAGGCTGTTGCGCACGAGGTCGCGGATGGTCACGGTTCCGTAGCCCTCCACGTTGGGGGGACGCGACTCCAGCCGCAGGACGTGCGGCTGCGAGAGCTGGAGCTCGGCGGCGTCCTCGACCGTGACGATGCGCTCATCGGCCGGAATGAAGGAGGACATCACGTTGAGGGTGGTGGTCTTGCCCGAACCTGTGCCGCCGGAGATGAGGATGTTCAGCTTTCCGCGCACGCAGGCCCGAAGGACGTCGACGCTCGCCCTGCTGAGCGTGCCCATGGTGATCAGGTCGGCCGCCGAATAGGGGTCCTTCGCGAACTTTCGAATCGTCAGCGAAGCCCCGTCGATCGCAATGGGAGGCACCACTGCATTGACCCGGCTGCCGTCAGGCAGTCGCGCGTCGACCATGGGAGATGCTTCGTCGACGCGTCGACCGATGCGCGAGACGATGCGGTCGATGGTCTGCCGAAGGTGCTTCTCGCTGGTGAAGCGCAGGTTCGTCGGGTGGATGCGGCCGAATTTCTCCATGTAGATGGTGTCGAAGCGATTCACCATGATCTCGGTGACGTCCGGATCGCGCAGGAGCGGCTCGAGCGGGCCGTTGCCCAGGATGTCGTCGAGCACCTCCTGGACGATCCTGGCTCGATCGCCGCCCGACAGGGGCCGGGGGTTGCGCGTCACCACGGTCTGGATCGCCTCGAAGACCTGACGTTCCAGCCAGGCCGGCTCGATGGCGCCGCTGTACAGCTGTGGTCCGAGCGAGTCGACGAGCAGGGCCTGTACCTCGGCCCGGAGCACTTCATGCTCGGTCGCCACCTGGTAGACGGCAGCCTCGTCGCCCAAGCGCGAGGAGCCCCGTACCTCGATGCTCGCCTGTCCCAGGCGCTCCGCGAGTCCCATGGCCGGCTTCCTCCTTGCAGATCGTGGGGGTATGGCAGCTAGGCCGATGCGGCCCGGAAGAGCGGGAAGTGAGTTCGTCCGCGTGACGGGCCGGCCGGAGCGGCCTGGTCACCCGCCTCGAGTCGCGCGAGCTCGCCCACGGCCCTACTGAAGGGATGCCGGGGCATGCTGGCGCTGAGCGTGACACCGCGATTGAGCGAGGCGGGAACGTCCTTGGTCGACGGCAGTCGGGTGGCAATGGGAATGCCGATCACCTTTTCCATGTCGTCAGGCGACAGGCCCACGCGCGAGTCGCATCGATTGAGCACGACCGTCCATCGCGTGCGCGGGTAGCCCAGTGCGTCGAGGGTGTCGAGGGTGACCTTGAAGTTCTTCAGCGCGAGCATGTCGAGCGTGGTCAAGAGCACATACGAGTCAGCCAGGTCGAAGCACTTGAGGACTACGTCGTTGAATGCCGGAGGGGAGTCGATCACGACGTAGTCGTAGGCGTCTGCCAGGAGCCCAAGCACTTCAGCCGTGAGCTCGGGGGTGATGAACTCCGCGTCGGCCGGCTGGGTCGGGGCCAGGAGCACGTCGAGTGCGTCCTTGTAGTGGATGACCATCGACTGCACGCCCTGGCTGTCGAGGCCACCTTGCATCCCGAGGGCGTCGCTGATCGTCCGCGCGGGCTCGACCTGCAGGGCGATGGCCACGTCGCCGAACTCCAGGTTGAAGTCGGCGAGGCACACGCGTCCATGGCCCAGCAGGGCCAGGGACTCGGCGAGGTTGGTGGCAAGGGTGGTCTTGCCGCAGCCGCCCTTGGCCGAGAAGACGAGGATGACCTTGCCTCGCTTGGGGCCGTCCTTGCGGATGTCGCTGTGACGCAGCTGCCGCGACAGGTGCCGCGAGCGCGTGCACGCCTGCAGGAGTGCCTCTGCGTCGTCCGCCCCGACGACCTCCCTGACGCCGGAGCGGAGGGCCTCGGTCATCGAGACCAGCTCGAGTCGCCGGCGAAGGACGAGGACTCCGAGGGTGGGCCGCTCGACGCGGTACTTCTCCGCGATGTCCGTTGCAACGGCAAGCGGCGCATCTGGGCCGACGATGACGAGGTCCTCGTCTTCGTGGGTGTCCAGGTAGCCGATCACGCCCTGCAGTGACTCGACGACAGTCACGTCGTCCGGAACGGTGAGCCGGAAGCGCTCGGCATCATGGGCCGGATCACCTAGTACGACGGTCATGATGTGCTCCCTGTCTGGTCGTGGGCGGTTGCCGTGGTGAAGAGGGTCGCGTCGCTGACGCCCGCACGAGGCTCCACGGACGTTCCGCTGCCGAGCAGGGCCAGGTAGAGCTGCCCGGTTCGGGCAGCGTGGATCAGTTGCTCTGCCTGGCCCTGGTCGACGCTCACGGTGACCAGGGGTGCGGCCCAGGCATCCGCCGCGGCGCCCTGCTCACCGGACTCGGGGATGTCGCCCACCGCGAGGACCTCGACATCAGGAAGGAGCGCCCGGGTAGCGCGGACTGGCTCGGCAGTCATTGCGGGACTTGTCCCGGACGCGGTTCCGGAATTGGGCAGGGTGTAGGTGTCGAAGACTGCGACATGGGTCCCCGGGCGCAGGAAGGAGCCGACCTTCGCCGGGTCCTCGAACTGGACGGTCACGGCAAGCTTGCCGTCGGGGACGCTCACGGCAGCCAGCTGCGGAACGGCAGTACCGAAGTCGGCGGTCATCACCATGCGACCTGCGGGCAGGTCTTCGAGCGCAACCTGGGTCTCGTTGGACGCATCCACGCCCGTGAGCGCGCCCGCCGGCCGGAGGTCCTCGGCCACGTCGGCCGTGGTCAGGAGACCTGCGGACTGTGCCTGCGCGAGTGAGGTGCCCGTTGCGATCGATCCCGAGCTCACGAGTACCTGTACGGGGGACTGGCTTGCCAGGGCCCGCGACTCCGCTCCCGCGGTGTACCAGTAGACGGCGACTCCAGCGCCGAGCGCGAGCAGCAGGGCCAGCATCAGTGCCAGCACGGGGTGCTTCATGGCAGTGCTCCGTTCTGTGCCGGTGCGTCAGGGCAGCGGCGCTATGACGCGTACCCCGAAGTCGAAGTCGGGGTTCGGGGTGGATGGGTCGATGTCGCCCGTGACCATGTCCGTCGCCAGCGAGCCGTAGATGCAGTCACGGGACTTGCCGCATGCGGACGACCAGCCGGCCGCAGGCGCCTGCCCCTGCGCCGGTGCGTTGTGGAGGTTGAAGCCGAGCAGGGTGAAGCTCTTGAAGCCGACCACGGTGAAGGCGTAGCCGCCGATGCCGCAGTTCTTCTTGGTCTTGCCATTTGCGCCCTTGCACCCAGCATCTCCGACGACAGGCACGACCGTCGGGGAGTTCAGGTGCCGCGCCAGGACGATGGAGGGCGAATCCGTGACATTCGGGTCGCCGCACAGGTGGCTTGTCGAGTTCTCGATGACGATGACTTGGCCGACGTGCACGGGTGCTCCCGTGTCGCAGGTAAGGCCCGATCCGTAGAGCGAGGCCAGGGCCCAGCCCTTCGTGACATCCGTATGGCTGCCGCATGCCTGCGTCGGGTCGTTCGGATAGAAGTCCAGGAGCTCGAACGGGCCACTGGTGGTGTTGCCCGGGCAGATCGGAAGCATGAAGGGCATCGCAATGGTCGTGGACGAGGGGATGCCCCACGCCGTCTGGGAGCAGGCGCCTGTCGACAGGCTCTGGGCGGATCCGCTGAAGATGCCGCCGAAGACGGATGGGAACTGCGTGGCGCCTGCGGCCGTGCGGGTGCTGGTGCGCACGCGCACGACATTCGGGTACGCGGCATGGTCGACGTTCGCGCAGTCGTTGACGGCAGGCGAAGATGAGCTGCTCCCGCACACCGCCAGTCGCTGTGCCTTCGTCCAGTAGGAGGCAGCCCAACCGCACACCTCGGTCAGCGCAACCGCATGGTCACGCGCATTGGCCTCGGCGATCGACTGCGCCTCGGCATTGCTGGAGCAAGCGGCCTCGTTGAACGAGCAGCGCTGGGCAAGGGAGACGGACGCGGCATCAGCCGAGTTCTGGTCCTGCCGGCGCTCGTCGAACATGGACCCTAGGTCGAACACGAGGGCCAGGAGGGTGAAGACCAGTCCAGCGGCGAACATGATGGCCACGACCACGATGACCGCTCCATCGTCCCTGCTGCGGGCGCCGGTGCTCATCGTGCGCATAACGACTCCGAGGTTGCGGACATCGTCAAGGCCGATGTCAGGGAGCCGTCGGCATCAAAGGGAAGGATGAGGCCGACGGGCATGACCCAGTGGAACGGGGCCTGCACTGTTATCGAGGTGTACTGCTGCCCGCTCGTGCAGTAGGTCGGCGTCGCTACGGACATGGTCGCGTTGCCCAGGGCGCCCAGGCGTGCAGCGCCCGGCGCGGTCTGGGCGACAGCTGTCGCGACGGCCTGCGCGACCGTCGCCTGGTTCGAGGCCGTTACCTGGCGCAGTGCGCTTGCCCGCGCACCTTCGTGGCTTGCTGCCGCGAGGGAGACCTGGAGGAAGAGCATGCGACCCAGGTCGACTATGCCGAAGAGGATGAGGAGGAGGACGGGGACCACGATGGCGAACTCCACCGCCGCGGCCCCCTCCTGGGCCCGGTCGCGTGCGCCTACCTGGAACATGCGCACCCCCTGGAATCCACTGCCTCCACCCG
>CAYFLP010000151.1:5650-6067 GCA_964344045.1 uncultured Bifidobacteriaceae bacterium | reverse complement strand
GCTCGACGCCATCGAGCTCGAAGAGCTTCTGGTACTGGCGCACCAGCGCGTTCTTAGGCTCGGTGAGCACCGCGACGAGCGCGGCCCGGTCGAGCTTGCTCACTGCCGTGAAGACGGGCAAGCGGCCGATGAACTCGGGGATCAGCCCGAACTTGAGCAGGTCCTCGGGCATGACGTGCTTGAAGACGTCGTCGGGATCGCGCTCCTCGCCGATGCGCTCGCCGTCGACCAGGTCGAAGGTGAAGCCCAGCTTCTTCTGGCCCAGGCGCTGCTCGACGATGGTCTCGAGACCGGCGAACGCGCCGCCGACGATGAAGAGCACGTTGGTGGTGTCGATCTGGATGAACTCCTGATGCGGGTGCTTGCGCCCGCATCAGGAGTTCATCCAGATCGACACCACCAACGTGCTCTTCATCG
>CAYFLP010000151.1:0-5640 GCA_964344045.1 uncultured Bifidobacteriaceae bacterium | reverse complement strand
TCTTCAGCAGCGCCTGCTGGACTCCCTCGCCCGACACGTCGCGCGTGATCGAGGGGTTCTCGCTCTTGCGGGCAACCTTGTCGATCTCGTCGATGTAGATGATCCCGGTCTCTGCCCTCTTGACGTCGTAGTCGGCCGCCTGGATGAGCTTCAGCAGGATGTTCTCGACATCCTCGCCCACGTAGCCGGCTTCGGTCAGTGCGGTCGCATCCGCGATGGCGAACGGGACGTTCAGCATGCGCGCGAGGGTCTGGGCGAGGAGGGTCTTGCCCGATCCCGTGGGCCCGAGGAGCAAGATGTTGGACTTCGCGAGCTCGACGCGCTCGTCCTTGCCGGACGATCCCTCGGCCTTGACCCGCTTGTAGTGGTTGTAGACGGCAACGGAGAGCGCCTTCTTGGCGACGTCCTGGCCGATCACGTACTGGTCGAGGAACTCGAAGATCTCACGCGGCTTGGGCAGTTCGCCCCATGCCGACTCGGTGGCCTCGTTCAGTTCCTCTTCGATGATCTCGTTGCACAGGTCGATGCACTCATCGCAGATGTACACGCCCGGGCCGGCAATCAGCTTCTTCACCTGCTTCTGGCTCTTTCCGCAGAAGGAGCACTTGAGCAGGTCGCCGCTCTCGCCGATTCTCGCCACGAAGGCAACTTACCTGACGTCCGCGGGCATGCCTTGTTCATCCCACCCGGCGCGTTGGCCAGGCCGAGCGGAGGTTCGCTGACTAGGCGCGAGGCGAGCCCGCGGCCTGCCAGGCGCGTCGCAGGTCAGGGTGGACGCGGCCCCGCTCAGTGACCGGAAGTCCTGCAGTGCGGGCCCATGCGCGGATAACGGCAGCATCCGACGGTGCAGCCGACTTCGCTGCCCGCCGGCGCTTCGGCGCGGGCCCGGCGGATGCCTGCCTCGCCCCGACGACGCGCGCTGCCTTGAGGTAGGGACGCAGGGCCAGCCGGAGGTCGGCAAAGGACGCCTCCGTCAGGTCGATCTCGTACTCCACCCCATCGAAGCGCAGGGTGCGAGTACGCGCGCCCTGCTCGCCGGTGAGGTCATCCACGATCAGCGTCTTCTTGGCCACGGGCACGATTGTGCCGTGCCGGGCGCCACGCGGCACCTAGATCCCCTGGTTTGCGACTGCGAGCCCCTAGCGTTGCCGCCATGAAGCACTCATCCGCCGCCGTTGCGGCCACCGCACTCGCACTCGCCGCAGGCGCACTGCTCACGGGCTGCTCCGCCAGCGTCTCCGTCAGCTCGGACTCGACGTCCGCAGCGGCATCGCAGTCCATGGTCGGCGGACCGTCGGTCTGCGACAACGACACCATCCAGGCAGCCATGCAGACGATCCTCGACGGGGCCGGCGAGAACGACCAGGTCTACGGCATCGACTCGCTCAGCTGCGCCGATGGCTGGGCCGTTGCCATGCCGACTATCGGCACGTCAGAGGACAACGCCGTCACCGAGACCGTCATCTTCAAGGCCGAGGGCCAGTTCTGGCTGCAGCAGGACCGCGACGCGGTCTGCGGCACCGTGGATCCGAACAACATGGAAGCGCGCCCGGCAGATGCACAGATCCCCGAGGCTCTCTACGTCGAAGGCTGCACCACCAACTAGCGCACAGGCAGCACGCGAACGGCCAACGCCCGCTGCAAGGCGAAGGGCCCCGACTCCAGGAGTCGGGGCCCTTCGCCTTGCCTGAACGAAGTCAGCCCTTGCGGCTGCTGATCACCGCGTCGACGATGCCGAAGTCCTTGGCATCTTGCGCCGTGAGGATCTTGTCGCGCTCGATGTCGGTCGCGATCTGCTCCGGCGTGCGGCCCGTGTGGTGGGCCAGGATGCCCTCCATCTCGGTGCGCATGCGGATGATCTCGTTCGCCTGGATCTCGATATCCGAGCCCTGGCCACCGCCCTCGGTGTAGGGCTGGTGGATCAGCACTCGGGCGTGCGGCAGAGCAAAGCGCTTGCCCGGGCTGCCGGCGGCGAGGAGCACGGCGGCGGCACTCGCAGCCTGGCCAAGGCACACGGTCTGCACCTGCGGCTTGACGAACTGCATCGTGTCGTAGATCGCCGTCATCGCCGTGTACGAGCCACCAGGGGAGTTGATGTAGATCTGGATGTCGCGATCGGGATCCAGCGACTCCAGGGTCAGCAACTGCGCCATGACGTCATCGGCAGACGCATCGTCGATCTGCACGCCGAGGAAGATGATGCGCTCCTCGAACAGCTTCGTGTACGGATTGTGGATCCGCTCGCCGTTTGCGCTGCGCTCGCGGAACTCCGGGAGGATGTAGCGGCCCATGGGGGTCATGGGCAGCGGGGACGTGCGGTGCGCGCTCACTTGCTGCCTCCCTTGCGAGCCGGGGAATCGGCATCGGTGCTGTAGACGTGGTCGATGATTCCGTAGGCCCGGGCCTCGTCCGCGTCGAACCAGCGGTCGCGATCGGAGTCCTTCTCGATCTGCTCGATGGTCTGGCCGGTGTGGTCGGCGATCAGGAGTGCCATGCGGCGCTTGATGAAGAGCATCTGCTCGGCCTGGATCTTGATGTCGGACGCAGTGCCGCCGAGTCCGCCGGAAGGCTGGTGCATCATGATGCGGGTATTCGGCGTGGCGAAGCGCTTGCCGGCCGCCCCAGCGCAGAGCAGGAACTGGCCCATGGAAGCCGCCAGGCCCATCGCCACGGTAACCACGTCATTGGGGATCAGCTGCATCGTGTCGTAGACGACCATGCCCGCGCTGATCGAGCCGCCCGGCGAGTTGATGTAGAGGGTGATGTCGCGCTCGGGATCCTCGGCAGCGAGCACCTGCAGCTGCTTGGCGATCCGGTTGGAGTTCTCGTCACGCACTTCGCCTTCGAGCCACACGATGCGCTCGCGCAGCAAGCGCTCGTCCAGCATGTCGCCGAAGCCGGACATCGCGCCGCCACCAGCCATCGTGGTCGCCCCGATCAACTCGCCCACCTGAGCCTCCTGTCGCAGGCCACCTCAGTGGTGACCCGTTGTATGACCCTAACGCCCAACGAGGCCCCCGCCTTCCCCTAGGGCCGCGAGTTTCGCCATCAGCCGAATAGCCCTACCGGGCCCAGGAATGCCGATGGCCCCGCCGGAGCCGGCGGGGCCATCGGGTGGACTGCGATCAGGTCAGGCCTGCAGGTCGCCGTCGAGTGCCGAGAGATCAACGGGGGTGCCATCGGTGTCGACCACGGTGACTGCCTGCATGGCAACGGCGAGTGCCTTGCCGCGGCGGATGTCCTGGATGGCCATCGGAACCTGGCCGGCCTCGACCAGCGCCTGGGCGAAGGCATCAGGTGCCATGCCGTAGCGCGGTGCCTGCTGCACGAGCCAGGTGGAGAGCTCCGACTCGCCCACCGCGACCTCTTCGGTCTCGGCGATCTTGTCGAGGATGAAGTTGGCCTTGAGGCCCTCTCGTGCCTGCTTCTCGACCTCGGCGCGGTGCTCCTCGCCACTGTCGTGGCCATCGGCGAAGTGATCGTCGACCTCAGCCGAGATGACCGACTCGGGCAGCGGGATGTCGATCGCCTCGAGCAGTGCCTCCAGCACCTTGCCGCGCGCTTCCGCACCCTGCTCCAGGCGCTTCAGGCGCGCCAGGCGGGTGGCGACGTCGGCGCGAAGCTCGCCGACGGTGTCGAACTCGGATGCGAGCTGGGCGAAGTCGTCGTCGAGTGCCGGAAGCTCGCGCTCGCGAACAGCGGTCACCACGACAGTCACGGTCAGCGGGACGCCCGTCCAGTCGCCGTTCTGCGGGGTGAACTCGAAGGTGCGGGTGTCTCCGTTGGAGGCACCGCGCACGGCATCGTCGAAGCCGGGGAGCATGCCATCGGTGCCGAGCTCGTACGACAGGGCGGTGCCGGAGAGGTCCTCGACGTCGTCGCCCTCGGCAGTTGCGCCGGAGATATCGACGAGGAGGACATCGCCGTCGGCCGAGGCGCGCTCGACGTCCTTCAGCGTCGCGAAGCGACCACGCAGGGAATCCAGCTGCTCGTCGACGTCAGCGTCGCTCGCGACTGCGGGAGCGACCTCGACGGTCAGGGAGGAGAAGTCGGGCAGGTCGAACTCGGGCCGGATGTCGACCTCGGCGGTGAAGGCGAGCTTCACGCCGTCCTCGAGATCGGTGACGTCGATCTCGGGGCGACCCACGGGAACGACCGCGTTCTCGCGCAGCGCCTCCTCATAGGCCTTCGGGAGCGCGTCGTTGACGGCCTCGTCCAGCACGGCACCGCGGCCGAAGCGCTGCTCGATGACGCGGGCCGGCACCTTGCCCTTGCGGAAGCCGGGAACGTTCACCTGCTTGGCGATGCGCCCGTAGGCAGCGTCCATGCTCGACTGCAGTTCCTCGAACGGGACCTCGACGGTGAGCTTGACCCGAGTCGGAGACAAGGTCTCGACAGCGCTCTTCACAGCATTTCCTCTTCCGTTGGTGACAACTGCTCGACGTGCGGACGTACCGGCGGTGATGCCCGAACTGTCGGGGCGGGGAGATTCGAACTCCCGATCTCCTGCTCCCAAAGCAGGCGCGCTAGCCACTACGCTACGCCCCGCGCAAAACCTCGCAGAGTCTAGTCATCGCAGGCCTGGAGTGCGCCAGCGGGCACCTTCCAGGCCGCCGAGTGCCAGGCCGCCGAGTGCCGCCCGGCGCACGTTGCCCGGGCACCCCGCCTAGCCCCGGTCTCCCCCGCTGACCGGTCATTGGCGCCAGTGTCGCCTCCCGGGCCGTCTTTCGCCTCGGCAGGGCAGGCGCCCGCTGGGACGATGGAGGCGACGGCACGGGGTGCGCTGCGCACTGGAGGTGGGTCGCATGTTCCTCGATCGATCCGACGCAGGACGAGCCCTCGCGGCAGCACTCCACCACTACCCACGTCCCAATCCCGCGATCCTGGCGCTGCCCCGAGGCGGACTGCCCGTTGCGGAGCCCGTCGCCGAGGAGCTCGACGGCGAGCTGGACGTGATCGTCGTGCGCAAGCTCGGGGCACCCTTCAATCGCGAGCTGGCCATCGGGGCCGTCGGCGAGCAGGGGGTGGCCGTCCTCGATGTCGAACTGCAAAGGCGCAATGCGATCACCAGCGAGGAGGTGGCTGAAGCCCGCACCCGGGAGAGCGCAGAGGTCGAGCGCAGGCTCGCCCTGTACCGGCATGATCGCCGGCCCGTCGACCTTGCCAACCGCAACGTCGTCATCGTCGACGACGGCCTCGCGACAGGCTCGACGGCCCTCGCAGCGGTCGAGGTCGCCCGCAGGCGGGGCGCCGCTCACATCACCGTCGCCGTGCCCGTGGGCTCGCATGATGCGGTGGCGCTGCTCGCCAAGAACGCCGACGAGGTCGTGTGCCTGGAGGAGCCTGATGACTTCATGTGCGTCGGGGCGCACTATCGAGGCTTCGACCAGGTCGATGACGAGGAAGTCGTCCGGATCCTGGCGCGCCATCCGCTCGCGCCATGCGGCGATCGTCGCGCGACGACCGACCAGGAGGTTCTGGTCCGCGTCGACGGCCTGCTGCTTCCGGGGCACCTCGCGATCCCCTCCCGCCCGAAGGGCATCGTCGTCTTCGCGCATGGAAGCGGCAGCAGCCGACGGTCGCCACGCAACCAGTCCGTTGCGCAGGTTCTGCGGTGTGCGGGCATGGGCACGCTTCTGT
>CAYFLP010000150.1:0-6111 GCA_964344045.1 uncultured Bifidobacteriaceae bacterium | reverse complement strand
CCGACCTGGAGTTCGTCCAGTTCCATCCGACGGTGATGTGGCTCGGGCCCTTGGCCAAGGGCCAGCAGCCGCTCGTCTCCGAGGCCGTTCGCGGCGAGGGTGCAGTACTCCTCGACGGAAGCGGCCGGCGCTTCATGGTCGACGAGCACCCGCTTGCCGACCTTGCCCCGCGCGACATCGTGGCCAAGGCGATCATGCGACGCATGCGCGCCGAGGGCAGCGAGCACATGTGGCTCGATGGCCGGCACCTGGGCGCCGATGTGTGGCTTCAGCGCTTCCCGACCATCCTCGAGAACTGTCGCGAACGCGGCATCGACCCCGTCACCGATCTCATTCCTGTCGCTCCCGCCCAGCATTACGTCTCCGGGGGAGTCCTGACCGACCTGTGGGGGCGCACGTCGATTCCCGGCCTGTACGCCTGCGGCGAGGTTGCCTGCACCGGAGTGCACGGCGCGAACCGGCTTGCGTCCAACTCCCTCCTCGAGGGCCTGGTGTTCGCCCGGCGCATCACCGCAGTCCTAGATGACGACGGCCCGGTGGTCCGCCCGCCCGTCGAGGCCGATGCAGCGCTCTCGGGCGAAGGTGCCCTGCTGCCTCGCACGGTCCGCCGGCCGATGCAGCAGGTGATGGACGGCTATGCCGGTGTGCTGCGCAGCGGCGCTTCCCTCGCGCAGGCCATGGCCGGGCTCTCCGAGCTCGGCGAGACCGAGGGCGCCGAGCCCTCGACAGAGGACTGGGAGACCACGAACCTCCATCAGATCGCGAGCGTGCTGGTTCGCCACGCCCTGCTGCGCGAGGAGACCCGGGGCTCGCACTGGCGCGAGGACTTCCCCGATCGCGACGATGCCCGGTGGCGCGTCCGGCTCGTGACGTCCGTGGGCGCCGACGGCACCCTGACCACTCGTGAAGTTCCTGTGACGGGAGACATGTCATGACCGACCCGACCATCGATCGCCTGCTCGTCGAGGCTGGTCTTGACCCCGCGGACATCCGCGACCTCGTACGCCGCGCGCTAGCCGAGGATCTCGATGGCGGCGTCGACGTCACCACTGTCGCCACCGTGCCGCTCGGCCAGCGATCAGTGCTCGACCTCGTGGCACGCCAGCCCGGCGTGGTCGCTGGAGTTCCCGTCGCGGCCGCGGTCTTCGACGAGGTGTGCGGTGACCGATGCGCCATCACGCTGGCGCGCTCGGACGGCGACGCCGTCGTGCGCGACGACGTCGTCATCTCGGTCGCTGGTCCGACCCATGACCTGCTGCGCGCGGAGCGACCGGCCCTCAACCTGCTCGGCCACCTGAGCGGCATTGCGACTGCGACCCATGCCTGGGTCGACGCCATCTCCGGAACAGGTGCGCACGTGCGCGATACGCGCAAGACGACCCCTGGCCTGCGCAAGCTCGAGAAGTACGCCGTGCGCTGCGGTGGGGGCATGAACCACCGCATGTCCCTGTCGGACGCCGCGCTGGTCAAGGACAACCATGTCGTGGCTGCCGGTGGCGTGGCCGCTGCCTTCAGCGCGGTTCGGCGTGAGTTCCCGGGCGTTCCCGTCGAGGTCGAAGTCGACTCGCTCGACCAGTTGCGCGACGTGCTCGATGCTGGCGCGGACCTCGTCCTGCTCGACAACTTCACCACCGCGATGATGCGCGAGGCAGTCGCCGTCAATGCCGGGCGGGCGCGCCTGGAAGCGTCCGGGGGCCTGTCCATCGAGGTGGCCCGAGAGGTGGCCGCGACGGGAGTCGACTACCTTGCAGTCGGAGCGCTCACGCATTCGGCGCCCGTGCTGGACATCGGCGCTGACCTGCGATCGGAGGGATGATGCTGCTCACGATCGACGTCGGCAACACCAACACCGTCCTGGGCCTGTATGACGGCGACACGCTGCATGCGTCCTGGCGCATCAAGACAGATGCCCGCACGACGGCCGACGAGACGGTCCTGACCTTCCGGGGCCTGCTGGCGGGCCAGCCGCCGGTCGACGGCATCGCGCTGTGCAGCACCGTGCCCGCCGTCCTGCGCGAGATGCGACTGATGCTCGATCGCTATTACGGCGACGTCCCCACGGTCATCGTCGAGCCGGGAGTAAAGACAGGCGTTCCGATCCTCACCGACAATCCGAAGGAAGTCGGCGCCGACCGGATCGTCAACACGCTCGCTGCGTTCCACCTGTTCTCAGGGCCGTGCATCGTCGTGGACTTCGGGACCTCGACCAACCTCGACGTGGTCTCGGCAAAGGGCGAGTTCCTCGGTGGCGCGCTGGCACCGGGCATCGAGATCTCCATCGACGCGCTCGCCTCCCGTGCGGCGCAGCTGCGCAAGGTCGAACTCGTCCGCCCGCGCTCGGTGATCGGCAAGAACACCGTCGAGGCCCTGCAGTCCGGTGCCCTCTACGGCTTCGCCGGGCAGGTCGACGGGCTGGTCGATCGCATCGTCGACGAATTGGGCGAGGTGACGGCCGTGGTCGCCACGGGCGGCCTCGCCCCCATCGTCGTCCCAGAGTCGGAGACGATCACCCACCATGTTCCGGACCTGACCCTCATCGGGCTGCGGCTGCTGTTCGAGCGCAACTCGCAGTAGGGCCCGGCTCAGGCGCCTGACATGCGCCGGATGACATCGAGGCCGTGCACCGGGCCGCGCGTGCGGGGAAGCACGACGGTACGGATCCCGACCATGGCGGCTCCTACGTCGTCCTTGGGGCTGTCCCCGACCATGATCACGTCCGTTGCCGGCAGGTCGAGGGCAGCGAGAGCGGCAACGAAGATCTGCGGCTCGGGCTTGACGACGCCGACCTCGCACGAGAGCACCACTGCATCCGCGTGCGGCAGGAGCCCCTCGCGCTCGAGGACATCACGCACGTCGACACCGACATTCGACAAGACGCCGACCTTGATGCCGGCAGCGCGAAGGGCCGCCATGGTGGGAACCGAGTCGAGATAGGCGTGCCAGGTCTTGGTCACGCAGTCGTACAGGGCATCCCCGAGCGACGGATCGATGCCGGGACCCTCGGCCAGCAGGCGGTGGAAGACCGAGCGGTGGGCCGCGGGCGACAGGTCGCGCAGGCTATCGGGGTCGTGCACCCGGGCGTTCTCCCAGATGCGATCGAGGAAGTGGACCAGGGCCGACCGCTCGCTGGGCGAAAGCGGATGGGGTGCCTCGACGAGAGCCTGGTCGAGCCATTCGTCTGCGTCGCCCTGGTCGACGAGCGTGGCGTGCAGGTCGAACAGCACGCCACGAATCTCGCCGGGCGGGGGGAACACATGGGCACTCACGTGACGAGAGCCTAGGGCGGGGGAGGGAGCCTTGTACCCTTGACCGTTGTGACTGACGCTGACCCCACTGCCCAGACGGAGCAGGCCGTGCTCGAGGCCGAGCGTGACGACCTGCCGGAGCAGATGCGGGTACGCCGCGAGAAGCGGGCCCGGATGCACGCCGAGGGCCTCGACCCGTTCCCTATCGCCGTGCCGGTGACGACGACGATCTCCGCGGTGCGCGCCGCCCACCCCGACCTGGAGCCAGATACGTCGACGGGCGACGTGGTCGGCATCACCGGACGCGTCATCTACAGCCGCAACACGGGCAAGCTGTGCTTCGCGACCCTGCGTGCGGGAAGCGGCGCTGAGATTCAGGCCATGCTGTCGCTCGCGAAGGTGGGCGAAGTGGCACTCGAGGAGTGGAAGGACCTCGTCGACCTCGGAGACCAGGTGTTCGTCGCGGGCGAGGTCATCACGTCCAAGCGCGGCGAGCTGTCGATCATGGCCGACGAATGGCGCATGGCGGCCAAGTCGCTGCGGCCGCTGCCGGTTGCGCACAAGCCGCTGAGCGAGGAGACCCGCGTACGGCAGCGCTACGTCGACCTGATCATGCGCCCGGAGGCGCAGCAGATGGCGCGCATGCGCGTCGACGTCGTCGCCGCATTGCGCGAGAGCCTCACCAAGCGTGGCTTCCTCGAGATCGAGACGCCGATGCTGCAGACCCTGCACGGCGGAGCAACCGCGCGGCCTTTCGTCACGCACTCGAATGCCTTCGATATCGAGCTGTTCCTTCGCATTGCGCCCGAGCTGTTCTTGAAGCGGGCCATCGTCGGCGGGCTGGAGCGTGTCTTCGAGATCAACCGCAACTTCCGCAATGAAGGCGCCGACTCCTCCCACTCGCCCGAGTTCGCGATGCTCGAGTACTACCAGGAGTACGGCGACTACCAGCAGATGGCGACTACCACCCGCGAGCTCATCCAGGAGGCAGCGCTCGCGGCCTGCGGGAGCCTGGTGGTCACCCACGCAGACGGCTCGCAGCATGACCTCTCCGGCGTGTGGCCGCAGGTCGACCTGTACGAGTCCTTGTCGGCTGCCGTCGGGCAGGCCATCACGCCTGACACCGACCGCGCGACCCTCGAGGCCCTGTGCGACCGCGACGGCATCTCGGTGGCGCCGACGTGGGTCAACGGCAAGCTCGTCGAGGAGCTCTTCGAGCATCACGTGATCTCGACGTTCACCGGCCCGACGTTCGTCATGGACTACCCCGTCGACACATCCCCGCTCGTGCGTGCGCATCGCACGAAGCCTGGGGTGGTCGAGAAGTGGGACCTCTACGTCAACGGCTACGAGCAGGCGACTGGCTACTCCGAGCTGGTCGACCCGGTCGTGCAGCGCGAGCGGCTCGTCGAGCAGTCGCTTCTTGCGGCCAAGGGCGACGTCGAGGCCATGCGGGTCGACGATGACTTCCTGCGCGCACTCGAGCACGGCATGCCGCCGAGCGGCGGTGTCGGCATGGGCATCGACCGGCTGCTGATGTCGCTCACCGGCTTGGGCATCCGCGAGACGATCCTGTTCCCGCTGGTGAAGCCGGAGCGATGACTCCCGGCGCCAGCGCAGTCACCGTTCGGCGGGCCGTGACGGCCGACGTCGCGGTGATCCACGACCTCGTCCAGGAGTATGCGGGCGACGGTCAGCGGCTGCTGAAGAAGAACCTCGTGACGCTCTACGAAGACGTCCAGGAGTTCGTCGTCGCCGAGACCGGTGGCGTCGTCGTCGGCTGCGGTGCGCTGCATGTGCTGTGGCAGGACCTGGCGGAGATCCGCACGGTCGCGGTGCGGGGCGATGCGCAGCATGCCGGAATCGGCTCGGCCATCCTGCGCGAGCTGATCTCGCAGGCGAGGGCCCTGGGCCTCAAGCGGCTGTTCTGCCTGACCTTCGCCATCTCGTTCTTCGAAGCGCATGGCTTCATCGAGATCGAGGGCACTCCGGTCGAGCCCGAGGTCTATCAAGAACTCCTGGCCTCGTACGACCAAGGCGTCGCCGAGTTCCTCGACCTGGAGTACGTCAAGCCGAATACCTTGGGCAACAACAGAATGCTGCTTGTCCTGTGAGACACCAGGTGCGGCGTGCGGGCCCGGCTTTCGCGCTCGCCGGGGCGCTCGCGCTCGCCTGCGGGCTCGTGCACCCGGGGCCGGCCCTCGCAGCGCCAGATCCCTTGTCCGGCAAGGTGATCGTGATCGATCCGGGGCATCAGCTCGGCAATGCGAATCCTGCTTTCGCCAAGCAGATGGCGCAGACCAAGTTCAACGGCGCCTACGCGAAGCAGTGCAACACGACGGGCACCGCCACGAACAAGGGCTACCCCGAGGCCACTTTCACGTGGGGCGTCGGCAACGAGCTCAGGCGACTGCTCGAGGCCAGGGGGGCGAAGGTCGTCATGACGCGAAGCACCAACTCCCGCGACGACTGGGGGCCGTGCACCTGGGACCGTGCGGCCATTGCGACGAAGGCGAAGGCGGACGCCATGATCAGCATCCATGCCGACGGGGCGCCCTCGAGCAGCAAGGGCTTCTTCGCAATCGTCCCGACGGTTATCAAGGGCTACACCGACGACGTCGTGCATGCGGACCGTCGCCTGTCGACGGACATGGTTGCCGGGATGAAGGCTGCCGGCGCTCCGCCGGCCAACTACATGCGCGACCAGATCATGGTGTCGTCGATCATGACCACCATCAACCTCAGTGACGTGCCGACCACCATCGTCGAGCTGGGCAACATGCGAAACTCGCGTGAGGCCCAGCGGATGTCCACCAAGGCAGGCCAGGCCCAGTACGCCCAGTGGCTGTTGGCCGGCCTCGAGCAC
>CAYFLP010000149.1:0-6119 GCA_964344045.1 uncultured Bifidobacteriaceae bacterium | reverse complement strand
CCCAAGTCAAGTACGAATGGCCCGCCGAATGCAGGGCAGCACGCGGCGCCTGCGGGTCTACTGTGGACGCAAGACGTCACCGATGGTGCCGTTCGCACGAGGAATCGAGGTGATGTCATGAAGGACGAGGTAGCTGCTGCGGCCTCACCTGCCGATGTCGCCCGCGCGACCGCCGGATACGCCGCCGATGGCGGCGACGCTGCCGACCAGGCCGAGCGGCTGACCATGGTGATGGAAGCCGAGGCGACACGCAATGCGCTCAACGGCGGCGGCGGCGAGGGCTCACTCGACGGACTCGACCTGCCGCTGGAGGACATCGAGGATGTCATGGCGATGGAGGATGCGGAGGACGCCAGCGACGACCCGATGCACGCGGGCGGACTGACCCCAGCCAGGTGGGTGCCCGCGGAACAGGCGGCGATCTACGTTGTCGATCCGAGTGACCCCGGAGCGTCCGCCTGGCTCGAGGACGAGGATGCCGCCGAGCGGGCCGACCCGTTCCGCGACCAGTTCGACGGTCCCGAGGGCGAGCTCACGCCCGAGGATGCGACCCTCCTGGGGATCGACCCCTACGAGTAGGCCAGCACCCGCTCAGGGAAGCAGGTTGCAGTGGGCTAGGGCCATGCGCACCAGGCGCCCTTGCCCGCCGCTCATCTGGGCCTGGAACCCCTCATCGGCGGCCTCTGCCGGCGTGACCCAGACCAGGTCCAGTGCTTCCTGGGATGGCGCGCAGTCCCCGTCGACCGGGACGATGAAGGCAAGGGACACCGCGTGCTGGCGAGGGTCATGGAAGCCCGTGACCTCTGGGGAGGGGAAGTACTCCACGACGGTGAACGGCTGCGGCGATGCAGGGATGCGTGGCAGTGCCATCGCTCCGAGATCCTTCTCGATGTGACGAAGCAGGGCGTCGCGCACGCGCTCGCCGTAGAGCACCCGCCCGCTGACGATGGCCCGGGAGATCTCTCCGTCGGGCATCACGCGCAGCAGCAGTCCGATCTGCGTCACCTGCCCGAGTGCGTCCGTGCGAACGGGCACCGCGTCGACGTAGACGATCGGCAGCCGCCCTCGCGAGGATTCCAATTCCTCCTGGCTCAGCCAGGACCCACGGGTCTGCAGCATCTCGCTCACGTCGGGCAGGGTACTGGGCTCCGCCCCGTGCGAGCGGTAGCCTCGCCAGATGACCGAGTCCATGCCTGTGCACGATGGCGGATTGCGACCCGATGGCACGCTCTACCCGCAGGCGCGCACGGATGAGCAGTGGCGAAGCGACCTGACCGCGCAGGAGTACCACGTTCTGCGCGAGGCAGGCACCGAAGCGCCCTTCATCGGCGAGTACACCGATACCTCGACGATCGGCAGCTACCGGTGCAGGGCCTGCGATGCCGAGCTCTTCCGCAGTACGGAGAAGTTCGAATCGCACTGCGGCTGGCCGAGCTTCTTCGCACCGCTCGCCGCCGACAGCGTGGTGTACCTGGAGGACACCTCGCTCGGACGGGCCCGCACGGAGGTGCGCTGCGCCTCCTGCGGCGGCCACCTCGGGCACGTGTTCGAAGGCGAGGGGTATGGCACCCCCACTGACCTGCGCTACTGCATCAACTCGATTGCCTTGCGGCTGGAGCCGTCGGAGTAGGCAGCCGGGCTACCCGGCGCTGATCATCACGATGGCAGCCACCGTGGCAGCGACGCCGGCGTACTGCACGGGGCGCAGGCGCTCGTGCAGGAATACCGCGGCGAGCAAGGCAGTCACGACGGGGTACAAGGAGCCGAGCACCGCCACCGTGGTGAGCATCTCCTGGGTGGTCGCCCAGCCATAGGCGATATTCGCCGCTGCGTCGAGCAGGCCCAGCACCGCCAGGCCTGGCAGGTCCCGCCTGGCCACTCCCCCGGCGCTGCGTGCGACAGCCGCAGCGATGAGCACGGCCGTCACGGTGGTGATGCGCATGCCGACCGTGGTCATGAGCGAGCTGTACTGCGCGCCTTCGGCCAGCGTGACGTACATGCCGCCGAAGCCGATGGCCGCGACCACGGCGAGCAGCAGCGGTCGCGCCGACTCCGCCCCGCCCAGCTCGGGGCCGCTCGCCAGCAGGATGCCGATGATGGCCACGATGATGCCCAGGATCTGCAGCCCGGCCGGCAATTGCCCGCGCAAGAGGCCCACCGCGACAGGCACGATGACCGAAAGGGCCACCAGCGGGGAGATGATCCCCATCGGCCCCAGCGCCAGGGCCCGGTAGAAGGTGAGCATGCCTACGATGCCGAGCGCTCCCGAGGCGATAGCCCAGGGCCATACGGCCCGATCGGCACCCCAGCCACCCGAAGCCGTCGCGATGACGATGAGGACGGCAAGGGCGATGGCCTGCGAGAACCCGTATACGGCAAGGGCCGGGAGGCGGCGCGAGAAGAGCCCGCCCATGAAGTCCGAGCTTCCCCACATGACCGAGGCCAGCAAGGACATGAGGGCGGCCACGCGCCCAGGCTAGCCAGGGGCCCCCGGCGTGCCTGACGGCCAGTGCCCCGCCGCCGGGCCTACCCTGCATGAGTGCGAACAGTCGCCCGCGATTCCAGCGCCTTCGACCTGGCGGTCGAGCAGGTGCGCGGCGTTGTCGTGCGTCCAGAGTTCCGGCTCGATGAGGTGCCGGCCCCGCAGCGCCTTGCCCCCTCGGCCTTCGCGATGACGGCCGAGCGCGTCGACCTCGACGACGACGAGGCCTACGGGCGCTTCGTGCTGCTGCATGACCCGGATACCGTCGACGAGTGGGACGGCACCTTCCGCGCGGTCGTGTTCGTGCGAGCGGCGCTGGAGCCCGACATGCTCGATGACCCGCTCGTGCAGCAGGTGGCCTGGAGCTGGCTCGAGGACGCCATCGGGTCCGCGGATGCCGAGGTAGTGCAGCTCGGCGGAACCATCACGCGCACCTCGGGCACCTCCTTCGGGACCATGTCCGACCGTCCTAGCGACGGCTTCGTCGAGATACGGGCATCGTGGACGCCCGTCCCCGGTCCGTCCGGAGAGACCGACATCGGAGCCCACGTGCGAGCATGGGTCGACATCCTCGCCCATGCGACCGGCCTCCCACCGCTGCCCGAAGGCGTTGCGCACGTGGGTGCGCGGCGACCGCGACGTGCAGGCGGCTGACCAGTTGGGCGCAACGGCACCGTGAGCACAGGTGAAACTGATCGCCCTTCCGACGCTGTCACGGCTGCGGATGAGCCTGCGCCATTCGAGCCCCGTGAAGGCGTACCCGATGTCCTGGTCACGGCGGAGCAGGTGCAGCACTACGCAGGCCTGCTGCAGCAGGGCACAGGCCCGCTGGCCGTCGACGCTGAGCGCGCCTCGGGCTTTCGCTACAGCCAGCGCGCCTATCTCGTACAACTACGACGGGCGGGAGCAGGCACTGCGCTGATCGATCCGGTTGCCGCTGGCACCCTGGCCTCGATTGCCGAGGCAACGACGGGGGTCGAGTGGATCCTGCATGCAGCGACGCAGGACCTGCCCTGCCTGGCCGAGCTCGGCATGCGCCCAGACCTGCTTTTCGACACCGAGCTTGCCGGTCGCCTGCTAGGGCGCGAGCGGGTCAGCCTCTCCGCCCTCGTGCGCAGCGAGCTGGGCGAAGTCCTGGAAAAGGGCCATGGCGCTGCGGACTGGTCGGCCCGTCCGCTCTCGGCAGCCCAGCTTCGCTATGCCGCCCTTGACGTCGAGCTGCTACCCGAGCTCCGCGACGCCCTCGAGTCAGCCCTGCGCGAGGCGGGCAAGTGGGAGATGGCACAGCAGGAGTTCGAGGCTCTCGTGCACTTCGAGCCGCGTCCGCGGGCCGAGGAGCCCTGGCGCCGGACCTCCGGGATCCACAAGCTGCGCTCGCCGCGCATGCTGGCAGTCGTGCGCGCCCTGTGGGAGCAGCGCGATGGACTCGCCCAGCGTCAGGACGTCGCACCGGGCCGGCTCCTTCCCGATGCATCGATCATCATCGCGGCCCAGTCCAACCCGGCGTCGATCGACGCACTGCTCGATACGAAGGGCTTCGTGGGCCGCGGGGCGGCACGCTATGCGCGCCTGTGGTGGGAGGCCATCACGAGTGCGCGAGCGCTGCCGGACAGTGAGCTGCCCGCGGGCTCTCCACCGCCGTCCGGGCCTCCGCCGCCCAAGGCCTGGGCCGACCGCAACCCACCTGCCTGGGCGCGCCTGTCTGCAGCACGCACAGCCCTCGCCGAGCGAGCCGAGGCGCTCGGGATGCCGGTCGAGAACGTGATGACCCCCGACCTGGTGCGGCGGCTGTGCTGGGAGCCTCCTGCGGAGATCTCGGCGGCCGCCGTCGCTGCCGAGCTGACCGCCGCGGGAGCGCGCTCCTGGCAGGTGGACGCGACAGTCGACTCGCTCGTCGAGGCACTTCTTGCGGACGTACTTGTTACTGGCGAGTAATATTGGTGCATCCGGCAGGTGCCGGTAGTCATCTGCTCCCAAGGAGGCCCCATGGCCGCCCCCCGCGCCGTCCTGGTCGACGCCGTACGCACGCCCTTTGGCAAGGCGGGCAGCGCACTCGCCGAGACAAGGGCCGACGACCTGGTGGTCGCGGTCCTGCGCGAGCTGATGCGGCGCAGTCCCGGCCTCGACCCGGCCGACATCGACGACATTGCCATCGCGGCAACGACCCAGGTCGGAGACCAGGGACTCACCCTGGGGCGGTCAGCGGCATTGCTCGCAGGCTTGCCGAAGACCGTTCCCGGCTACGCGATCGACCGCATGTGCGCTGGAGCCATGACGGCAGTGACCACCCTCAGCGCAGCGATCATGGCCGGGCAGATCGATGTCGGGGTGGCGGGCGGGGTTGAGAGCATGAGCAGGCATCCGATGGGCGCGGACGCCGATCCGCACCCGCGCTTCGTCGCGGAGCGGATCGTCGATCCAGATGCGCTGCTGATGGGCAAGACCGCCGAGAACCTCCACGACCGGTACCCGACCCTGACCAGGCAGCGTTGCGATGCCTATGCGGCTGCCTCCCAGCGCAAGACAGCTGAGGCATATGCCGCCGGCCTGATCCAGCCCGACCTCGTCCCGGTCGCGGCGCGATCCACGGAACTCGGCTGGGGCTACCTCAGTGCCGATGAGGCCATGCGCCCCGAGACCACCCTGGACGCCCTGTCCAGCCTGAAGACCCCGTTCCGCTCGCACGGGCGGGTGACGGCCGGCAACAGCTCAGGGCTGAACGACGGTGCGACCGCTGCCCTGCTGATGTCCGAGGAGGCCGCGATCGCACGCGGGCTCGTGCCCTCCATGCGGGTGGTCGGCTTCGCGTTCGCGGGAGTCGAGCCCGAGGTCATGGGCATCGGCCCGGTTCCCAGCACCCATAAGGCACTGTCCCGCGCCGGGCTCTCGATCGGCGATATCGGCCTGTTCGAGATCAACGAGGCCTTCGCTGTGCAAGTCCTGGCCTTCCTCGAGCACTTCGGCATCGCCGACGACGACCCCCGGGTGAATCCGCGTGGCGGCGCCATTGCTGTCGGCCACCCGCTCGCCTCCAGCGGAATCCGGCTCATGCTGAACCTCAGGCGCGAGTTCGAAGCCGACCCATCGGTGCGCTACGGCATGACGACAATGTGCATCGGCCTGGGCATGGGCGGAACCGTCATCTGGGAGAACTGCGCCTACGAAGGAGCCGGACGATGAGCGATCAGGCAGCTGGGGCCCCTGCTCCGAGCGGGCTTTCCTTCCCGGATGAAGTGGTCACGCAGGCACTCGTGCGCGTCGTGGACATGCCCCTCGGTGCCGGGCGCATGGCGTTGATCACGATCGACAACGGCCGCGATCACACCCGGCCGTCCACCTTCGGGCCCGCCGGCCTCGCGAGCCTCGATGCCGCCATCGATGCCGCGATGCAGGTCGAGGGCCTCGCCGCTGTCGCGGTCACGGGCAAGCCCTTCATCTTCGCCGTAGGGGCAGACCTCTCGGCCATCGGCCAGGTGACGGATGCGTCGGTGATCCGCGAGTTCGGCCGCCTGGGGCACCGCGTATTCGGCCGCCTCGGCACCCTCGGCGTGCCGAGCTTCGCCTTCGTCAACGGCGCTGCCATGGGCGGCGGCACCGAGTTGGCCCTGCACTGCGACTACCGCACCATGTCGACCGG
>CAYFLP010000148.1:0-6174 GCA_964344045.1 uncultured Bifidobacteriaceae bacterium | reverse complement strand
TGATGTCCGGGGAGGCGGCGACCTCCGCGAGGTCGCCCGCCCTCGTCGGGCGAACGGCGACGACGTCGTCGGCCACGAGGTGATGCGGGGCCGCGTAGGTGATGCGGGCCGTGACCAGGTCGCCTGGCCGGGCGGTCGTGCGGGCAACGTGCACGAGCCGGTTGTCGCGCGCCCGGCCGGACTGCCGCTCGGTGCGATCGTCCTTCTTGCCCTCGCCCTGCGCGATGAGGACCTCGACCTCGCGGCCGACGAGCGAGGTGTTCTCCGCCCATGCGATGTCGTTGACGAGGTCGACGAGGCGGTGGTAGCGCTCCTGCACGACCTCCGGAGCGACCTGGTCGGGCATCTCAGCAGCAGGCGTGCCGGGGCGCTTGGAGTACTGGAAGGTGAAGGCGCTGGCGAAGCGGGCCTGGGCCACGACGTCCAGGGTCCGCTGGAAGTCGTCCTCGCTCTCGCCGGGGAAGCCGACGATGATGTCCGTGGTGATCGCCGCCTCGGGCATGGCCGAGCGGACGCGGTCGATGATGCCGAGGTAGCGGTCTGCGCGGTACGACCGGCGCATCGCCTGCAGGATCGCATCGGAGCCGCTCTGCAGCGGCATGTGCAATTGCGGCATCACGTTGCGCGTCTCGGCCATCGCCTCGATGACATCGTCGGTGAAGTCGCGGGGATGGGGGCTGGTGAAGCGCACCCGCTCGAGCCCGTCGATCTCGCCGCATGCCCGCAGGAGCTTCGAGAAGGCCTGCCGGTCGCCGAACTCCGAGCCGTACGCATTGACGTTCTGGCCGAGCAGGGTGACCTCGAGCACTCCCTGCTCGGCGAGTGCCCGGACCTCGGCGAGGATGTCGCCCGGCCGGCGGTCCTTCTCCTTGCCACGCAGGCTCGGCACGATGCAGAACGTGCAGGTGTTGTTGCATCCGACGCTCACCGACACCCACGCCGCATACGCCGAATCGCGCTTCGTCGGAAGCGTCGACGGGAATACCTCGAGTGCCTCGAGCATCTCCACCTGCGACTCGCGCTCGATGCGCGCCCGTTCCAGGAGCACCGGGAGGGAGCCGATGTTGTGGGTGCCGAAGACGACGTCCACCCAGGGTGCCCGTTCGAGCACGCGACCCTGGTCCTTCTGCGCAAGGCAGCCGCCGACCGCGATCTGCATGCCAGGGTGCCCGGCCTTCACGGGTGCCAGGTGGCCGAGGTTGCCGTACAGCCTGTTGTCGGCGTTCTCCCGCACCGCGCAGGTGTTGAACACGACGAGGTCGGGCTCGACTCCCTCGCCTGCGGGCGCGTATCCGGCGTCCTCGAGCAGGCCCGACAGGCGCTCGGAGTCGTGCACGTTCATCTGGCAGCCGTACGTGCGAACCTCGTAGGTGCGCACGTCCTTGCCCGAAGCCTCCCGATGCTCTGCCACGGCGAGGAGTCTACGAAAGGGCATCATCGCGGCCTGCCCTGCAGTGCTCACCCGTCGCCGCGCTGGCTTCCATAGCGGTCGCGGTAGGCGTCCGCAGGCATCTCGAAGACGAGCTCGAGGCCGTCCACGGCATCGACCTGCTCCCCTGCCTGCGCGAACCCCAGGCCGCGCACGAGGGCCACGGACGGGACGTTTCCGGCCGCCACGGTGTAGCGGAGAGTCGAGACGCCAGGCTGGTCGATCACCCATCCCCACATGCCGTGCAGCACCTCCGTCGCATAGCCCTGGCGCCGGAAGCCAGGCTCGATTCCCAGCCCGATCTCCACGGCACCCGAGGCATCCGGCAGGTCATGGAACCCCGCGCTCCCGATGATGGTGCCCGCTGCCCGCAGCACGGCCATGCGCAGCAGGAAGGGCGCGGCCTGCGGATCTGCCTCGATGCGGGGAATGCGATGCGGCAGGGGCCCGGGATCGGCGACGAGGTGGCCGGCAGGGTTGGCGAAGCCACGGTCAGTCCATAACCGGGGATCCGCGCGGTCGACGGCCAGCAGGCGGTACTCGCCAGGCAGCACGGTGTGCAGGTCCAGGCGGGCAGTGCGCAGGATCAGCCGCTCGTCGTCCATGCGCGCCGCTAGGCGCTGGGCGGCGCGAGCTGGGTCACGTAGTAGGCCTCCTCGGCCTTCTTGCGGGGGAAGAGGAACACCACGAGGGCCAGCCCGATGACGGTCATGAGGAGGGCGATGGCTATGGCAGCGGACTTGCCGCTGTCGAATGCCTGCGCGGCGGCGGCAACGATCTGCTGCTGCTGGGCGGGGTAGTGCGCAGCGACCTCGACAGCGCTGGTGTACGAGGAGGTGAGCTCCTGCGACACCTGAGTGCTCACCTGCGAGGCCTGGCTCGAGGGCAGCCCTGCCAGCTGCTCGGTGAGATTCGAGGCGTAGGCGGCCGCGAGGACGCCGCCCATGACGGCCTGCAGGATGGCGCCGCCGAGGTCACGGGTGAGGTCGAGGAAGCCCGAGCCCATGCCCGCTCGCGTGGGCGGGACCGAGCCCATGAGCGCGCGCGATGCGGGCGTGGCCGCCAGGCCGACGCCCAGGCCGATCAAGGAGTAGCCCAGCAGCACCCAGGCCATCGAAGCACCGGAGTGCCACATGACCAGCATGATGGCGAAGGCAACGGCTACGCAGCCAAGGCCCAGGATCAGGCTCGGCCGCGAGCCTCCGCGCTCGATGACCAGGCCCGCAGCCTGGCCGCCGATCGCGGACAGGATTGCCGCAGGCACGACCACCAGGGCTGCCGTGAGGGTGTCGTAGCCGAGGACGTTCTGCGTGAACTGCTGGCCGATGAACATCGCGCCGATCAGCGAGCCGAAGGTGATCGACCCGGCCACGAAGGCGACCCAGAAGGTGCGGGCCTTGGCAAGGTGCAGGTCGACGAGCGGCCTGGACGCACGCCGCTCGACGAGGAAGAAGGCGATGAGCGAGACGATGCCGATGCCCAGCACGATCGCCCAGCCGACGCCCATGCGCGTGGTCGCCGTTGCGATGGCGATCACCAGCGCTCCGACGGCGAGTACCGACAAGATCCCGCCGAGGTGGTCGAGGCGGAACTTCTCCTCCGCGGCATGCCACGGCAGCACCAGCAGTCCGACGACGAGAGCGATGGCGACGAGGGGCAAGGTGATGAGGAAGACCGAGCCCCACCAGAAGTTCTGGAGCATCCAGCCGCCGAGCACGGGCCCGAGTGCGGCTGCTCCCACGCCGATGCCCGACCAGGCCGCCATGGCGCGCACGCGGGGCTTGCCCTGGTAGAGGGCGGAGATCATCGACAGCGTGGTGGGGAAGAGCAGCGCAGCCGACACGCCGCCCAGCAGGCGCGCCACGCCGAGCACGGCGATGTTCGGCGAGTAGGCGGCCATGAACGCCGTCGGGACGGTGAGCACGCAGCCCAGGACGAACAGCAGCTTGCGTCCGTGCCTGTCGCCCACTGCCCCCAGGTAGAGGACGGTCGACGCCAGCCCGAGGGCGAAGGCGGCCGCCACGATCGTGAGCTGGTCCTGCGAGGCATCCAGGTCCTCGCCGATGGTCGGCAAGGCGACATTGATGATGCCCAGGTTGATGTTCGCTACCACTGCGCCCATGACGAGGGCAAGCAGTACGAGCCCGCTGTGCGGTGGGCGGACCGACGGCTCGGCCGGAGCTGCAGGGGCAGTGGTGCTCATGCGTGCAACCTAGCGCGCCGGACGACGCACGGGCGCTAGGCCGTGGCCGTCGGTGCGTGCTGACCGCCGACCTCGCCGTCACCAATCTCGTCGTCGCCGATCTCGTCGTCGCCGATCTCGTCGTCGCTGACTTCGTCCTCACCGGGCTCGATGTGGACGATCGGCAGGATCTTGTCGAGCCACTTCGGCAGCCACCAGTTGGCCTTGCCCAGCATCGACATGACCGACGGCACGAGGATCAGGCGCACGATGAAGGCGTCGATCACGACAGCCGAGGCGAGGGCGATGCCGAACAGCTTGATCGTCGCCTCATGGCTGGGGATGAACGAGCCGAAGACGAACGACATGATCGCTGCTGCGATGACGACGACGCGGCCCGACCCGGCTAGGCCCCTGCGCACGGAAGCCTTGTTGTCGTGCGTGCGCGCCCACTCCTCCTGCATGCGCGAGACGAGGAACACCTGGTAGTCCATCGAGAGGCCGAACAAGATCGCGAACACCATGATGGGCAGGAAGGGCATGATCGGGCCGGTGCCCGGAACGCCGAGCACCTCGCTGAGCCAGCCCCACTGGAAGATCGCCACGGTGATGCCCATGGCGGCCGCGAAGGACAGCAGGCTCGTGATGGCGGCCGTCAGCGGCACGACCAGCGAGTGGAATAGCAGCATCAGCGCCAAGAAGCCCAGGCCGATGACGATCGCGAGGAAGAGCGGCAGCGCATCCTGCAGGACAGTCGTGAAGTCGCTCGTGATGGCCTGGGTTCCGCCCACGTACAGCTGGGCTCCCGTGGCCTGCTCGATCTTCGGGTTGACCTCGCTGCGCAGCCGGTCGAGGAGCTCGGTCGTGGCCTCGTCCTGGGGTGAGGTGGTCGGGTACACGGCAATGGCCTGGACGGCCTGGCTTGCCTGCGCATCCGCGCCCGCTGCGGCACCGCTCGCCGCGGCCGCGGCCTGCAGCTTGCCCATGATGGGGAGGATGTCGATGCTCGGCGAGGTGCCGGCAACACCGTCAGCCTGGCCCAGTGCGCCGATGATGTCGGCGAAGGCAGTCGGCGAGGTGGCCTTCGACATGTCGGCGACGACGAGGAAGGGCCCGTTGACACCTGGGCCGAAGCCCTCTGATCGCAGGTCGTAGGCAATGCGAGCGGGCGAGCCCTCGGGCTTGCCCGAATCGTCTGCGAAGCCCTGGCGAAGCGAGAGTGCCGGAATGGCGAGCAGGACGACCACGGCAAGGGAGATCACGGCAGGAATCACCGGGTGCCGTTGCAGCATGCGTCCGTAATGCGCCCACGCGCGTCCTTCGGGATGCCCGGCCAGCGCACCGGCCTTCTTGCCCCAGGGCAGGCGCCAGGCAATGGCCTTCGTTCCGAGCAGGCTCAGCAGGGCGGGCAGGAACCACAGGGCCGAGAGCATGACGCACAGCACCGTGACCGCAGCAGCCAGCGACAGGCCGTTGAAGAAGGAGATGCGCATCACGAACAGGCCCAGCAACGCGATGATGACCGTGCTTCCGGCGAAGAGCACGGCGCGACCGGCCGTGTTGACCGCCTCGAGCGCAGCGCGCTTGGAGTCGTGGCCATGGAGCAGGCCCTGGCGGAACCGGTTCATGACGAACAGGCCGTAGTCGATGCCCACGCCCAGGCCGATCATGGCGGCCAGCGTGGGTGCGAAGGTCGCCACGTCCATGAAGTTCGCGACGAGCAGGACGCCCATCTGGCCCATCGTCAGGCCCAGGAGGGCGGGAACGATCGGCATGCCAACGGCGACGATCGATCCGAAGGCGATGAGCAGGATCACGATGGCGAACGCGAGGCCGATGAGCTCGCTCTTGGGCGGCTCCTGGCCGGCGAACTCCAGGATGCTGCCCTGCGCGCCCACGGCAATCGCATCGGAGTTCAGCGCCTTGACCGAGTCGATGATCGCCTTGGCATCAGCCGCGGAAACCGCGACATTGCCGGCCTTGTCGGTGGTGAAGGACACCGAGGCATAGGCGACCTTGCCATCGGGGCTCACCGTGCTGAAGGACTTCATCAGCGTCGCCTGCTCCTGCGGCGTCAGCGCCATGAAGGCTGCCGGGTCGAGTGCCGGGGCGGGGCAATCCGTGCCCAGCGAGGCGCCTTGCGGGTCGAGCGGGTTGGTCACGCAGGTGACCGAATCGAGGGCAGCGATGCCCTGCAGCAGGGGCAGCACCTCGGCCGCGGCCTGCGCATCGGTAGCCGTGCCCGAGGCGGGCGACCACACGATGGTCGCACCTGCATCCAGGCGACTGGTGTCGGTGCCGCTGCTCATGAGCAGGTCCGTGGCGACCTTGGACTCCGTGTCGGGAAGCTCGAACTTGTCATTGAGCTTGCCGCCAAGCGTGGCCCCCAGGCCCACGACAGCGACAAGAGCGATGAACCACGTGATGAGCGCAACGACAGGCCGACGGACGGCCCATGCGGACAAACCAGGCATATTCACTTCCCGATCGGGTAGACCTTTGGTCCACTTCACGGACAACCTAGCATCGTGGGCACGGAGCCGTTCACTATGGCACTCCATAG
>CAYFLP010000147.1:0-6199 GCA_964344045.1 uncultured Bifidobacteriaceae bacterium | reverse complement strand
GATCGCCCCGAACAGCGCGATCGGCACCATGACCACCAGCGAGGTACCCGCGGCATCGTGCTGCGAGAAGCCGAAGATGCCGACGAGCAGCGGAATCAAGATGATGCCCCCGCCGACGCCCATCATCGACGACAAGATCCCCATCGCCGAGCCGCAGGCGAAGTAGCCGATGGCCACGATCACCGACATGTCCGTGAGGGTCGTCTCGTCTGGGCCGGACGAGGGCCAGGCCAGGCGAATCGCGGCGAGGATGAGCAAGACGGCGAACGCGGATTGCAGTCGCTGGTCGGTGACCCGGTGGATCCAGGTCGTGCCGACCCATGTGCCGGCCAGGCCGCCGGCGACGATGATGAGCGCGGGGACGATCGCAACGGAGTTGCCGAGCGCATACGTGGCAGCACCCGCGGTGGCAGCGATCGCGATCATGACGAGCGATGTCGCCTGGGCCCGCCGCTGGGCCAGGTGGACGATCAGCACGAGCATCGGCACGACGACGACCCCGCCGCCGATGCCGAAGATGCCGCTGAGAATCCCGCCTGCGAGCCCGATGCCGAGGTCGCGTGCGAGGTTCCTGCCCGAAGTGGCCACGGGCTCAGGGTAGGGGCGGGCGCGCGGGCCCCATGACGGGGAATCCCCGCCCTGCCACAATGGTGCGGATGTTGCGCATGGGACGAGCTCCACGACGCGGCGTCCGGTGGCTGGCGGCCTTCGGCGCCGCGTCCTTCGCGCTCGCCCTGGCCCCGGGGGCGCTGTCGCCCACGCCGGCGGCCGCAGGCGACTGGGATGGCATCACGATGTGGGAGACGGCGACTGTCGACCGCATCGTCGACGGCGACACGATGATGGTGATCGATGACGCCACCGGCGAGAAGCGCCGCATCCGCTTCATCGGCATCAACGCGCCCGAGAAGGAGGTCGCGGACCGCATCGTGGGCGCTGGGCATGCCGGGCAATGCGGGTGGAAGCAGGCCTATGACGAGCTGAGCGCGCTCGCCCCCGTGGGCTCGAAGGTGCGCCTTGCCTCGTCGAACCAGTCCTCCAAGGGCCTGAAGTCCCGGCCCCAGCGAGTGGTCTTCGCGCTGAACCCGCTGACGAATGAGTACGACATCGACCTGTCATGGGCCATGGCCGAGCGCGGCTGGGGGATCTGGTTCACCGTGGCCCACGAGGCCGCGATGAGCGCGAAGTACCGCGCCGTGGTCGATCGGGCACGCGAGCGTGGCGTTGGCATCTGGGATCCGACGCTGTGCGGCGAGCGCGAGCAGCCGGACGCCATGATCGACATGCGCATCGGGCTCGCATCGGTGTCGGGCACCGTCGACGATGAATGGGTCAGCCTGCGCAACACGGGCACGACGACGGTCGACCTCAGCGGCTGGTGGCTGCGCAACTCCGACAACACGGGCTGGTTCACCCTTCCGGGCGGAACCGTGCTGACCCCCGGCGACTATCGAGTGGTGCACTCCGGCAAGGGCACGTCCGGCAAGCCCGACGGGCACGACGTGTACGCCGGCGCACGGCGCAAGATCTACCAGGACCCGGTCAAGGGCGGGGGCCAACTGCTCGTGGGCGATGGCGCCTACCTGCTCGACAAGGCGGGTGCCTATCGCTTCTGGCGCGAGTACCCCTGCGCGGGCGATTGCGCGCAGGATCCGCTGCCGGACATCGCCATCGATCGGGTCTTCCTCGGGCGCAACCGGGGCAAGGCCCGCGCTGCCACCCAGACGGTGACCATTGCCAACTGGGGCCCGGTCACCACGTGCATGGACGGCGCCCGTATCGAGTCCGGAAGCAGCGTCTATCGGTTCAAGCCAGGAGTCTGCATCGCCCCTGGGGGCACGTGGACCCTCGTGGGCGGCACCGGGACGGACACTCCGACCACCGGGCATTGGAACAAGACCGTTCCCGCCCTGTGGCTCACCGGATCCGCGATTTTGCGCAATGACCTGGGCACTATTGCCTCTACGAAGTCCTGGTAGCGGAAGGAAGCCACATGGAGCCCACTCGGCGGCAGTTCGTCCAGCTCGCCGGCATCGGAGCCGGTGCCGCAGCGCTCTCGGTTCTGCCTGCGTCGACTGCTCAGGCGGCAGAGCCTGCGGGCGCCGGCGCGGCATTCCGCGGCGTGCCGTATCGGGTGGGCAAGTGGCTGCCGAGCGACGAGCGAGTACTGCATGCGTGGCTTGACGACGTGGTCCGTGCGGTGGACGCGCAGCCGGAGCCGCTCGTGCCGGTCATGCAGGAACTGCAGGACCTCATCGAGGCCGACGCCACGCTCTACATGCAGTTCCACCAGATGTTCGAGCAGGTCCCGCGAACTCCGCACTTCTCGCGCACGCCCACGGGCTCGCCGCAGGTGCGCAATTACCGGCACATGATCCGCCTGATCAATCACGTGCTGGGAACTGCGCCGGGCTACAACCGCACGGGCCTGGTCGGATTCCCGATCAATGCCATCCTGAACTGGCCGATGAACACGCCCGCCGGCGAGGCCGCCTTCTTGAATCCGCAGGTGAACGCGCAGTTCAAGAAGATCCTCGACTACTGGGCGCAGTTCCTGGGTTCGCCTGGCTCCGCCTATGTGCTCAGCGACGACCCGCGCCATGGATGGTTCGGCCGCGATGCCATGCGTGCCATGCCGGGATTCGCCGGCCAGTTCGTCTGCGACCCGAGCGCACCGCACTACGGCTTCAGCTCCTGGGACGACTTCTTCACCCGGCAGTTCCGTCCGGGCGTGCGGCCAGTGGCCTCGCCCGATGACACAGGCGTCATCGCGAATGCCTGCGAGTCCGCGCCGTACCGAATCGCGAAGGACGTCAAGCGCAACGACACCTTCTGGCTGAAGGGCCAGCCCTATTCACTCCGCCACATGTTCGCTGACGACCCCGTCAACGAGCAGTTCGTAGGCGGCACGATCTACCAGGCCTTCCTGAGCGCCTTGAGCTATCACCGGTGGCACAGCCCGGTCGACGGCACGATCGTGAGCACGCGATTGATCGATGGCTCGTACTACGCGCAGTCGCCCATCGCCCATTGGGACCCGGCCAGCCCGAACGATTCGCAGGGCTACATCACGGAGGTCGCGGCCCGGGGGATTGTCATGATCGAGGCGGACGACCCCCGCATCGGCCTGATGGGCTTCATCTCCGTGGGCATGGCCGAGGTCTCGACCAACGAGATCACAGTCACCCCCGGGCAGCGCGTGCGCAAGGGCGACCAGCTGGGCATGTTCCACTTCGGCGGATCCACCCACTGCCTGGTCTTCCGGCCAGGCGTCACCCTCGACTTCGACCTGCACGGGCAAAGGCCCGGGCTGGAGTCAAGCAACATCCCGCTCGGTGCTCGGCTCGCCACCGTTCGCTGACCGGTAGACCAGCGCCCACGCGGTAGTGATCCACCAGGCGAGCAGGCCACCGATCAGCCACGCGATCCACACGCCCGTCGGCGGGCGGTTGAAGAAGACCACGAACCCGCTGATCACGACGCCCAGCAGCAGGCCGATGCCGACGATGATGCAGGTGATGAGCCAGCGCGCCCAGCGCCTGCCGATGACCCGGAAGTTCACGGCCAGCGGGTTGCTCGCACCTTCCAGCGCGGCGAAGAGCACGAAGACCGTCAACGCGGCGACGGCGAGGGCGCCGTATGGCGCGGCCAGCATTCCCAGGGCGATGACGACCAGCCAGCCGAGCGCCCAGAGCGCGTAGCGCCGCCAGTGCTGCGTGGCTCCGGCAACGGCCGCGCGCCAGTGCACGGGGCCCGACATGACCTGCAGCGCTGAGGCCGCGACGAGGGCGAATGCTGCTCCGAAGACGAGGGCGCTGGCGATCGCCGTCACCGCATTGAGCAGGCCGTTGTCGTAGTCGAAGGGAATCCACTGGAGCAGGCCCTGCACGAGGGCATTGACGATCACGACAGGAACGGCGATGCGCCACGCGCGCCACATGCGAAGCGCGCCGCTTCCGAGGGCGGTGAACCGGTAGGGACGACTCGTCATGACGCCGCACCCCCCGTGCTCGAAGCCGCATCGTTCAGGACGGTGTCGACGTCTCCGTCGTAGAGCGTCGTGTCACCTGCCTTGACGGTCATCGTGTAGGGCTTGGCAGTGATGTCGGCCGCCACGGTGACGGTCGTGCCGTCCATCAGCGAGCCCTCGCAGGTCACCGCCTTGACCACCTGCGTGCACACGGGCGCGCGCAGGAACGACATGCCCTGTGCGAGCACGACATCCGTGGCGGCCGTGCGCACGCCGGTGAGGCCATCGCCGCTGACGGGCGCAAGGGCAGCGATCTGCGAGCTGCAGCCGGCCAGAGCCGCAGTCGCCGCGATTGCTGCGAAAGCGAGAGAAGTCCGTCGGAGCCTCATGCCGGCCACCCCGCTTCCCACGCCATGATGCGCGTTCGGTCCGTGGCCTGCGCCGCCTCGACCTGTGCATCCGTGAAGGCACTCAGGTCGATGGGCGCGGGCAGGAGCAGTTCGGTGTTGCGGTCCAGTGTCGAGCCGATGCGCATGCTGGGCGACTCGACCCAGTCGTTCGCGCTCAGCTCGCGCGAGAGGCTGGCAAGTCCGGTGGGCGTCAGGTCGCCGGACCAGGCCGCCGGGCCCGCATGGTCGACCACCGTGGTGAACAGGCTCATGGTTCCGTCGCGATTGTCGATGATCTCGACCACCTGCTGCTGCTGCGGGAAGTCGACGCAGGAAGCCGTCGTGATCTCCCAGAAGCCGCCCGGCTGGCCGTCGCTGCGCGGGTGTGCGGTGATCGTGTTGATGTGCGTGTGGCCGTTGAGCCAGGCCACCACGTTCGGGAAGCCGGTGAGCATCGCCACGAACTCCTCGGCGTGGATGAGCCGCTCGGACTCGGTGGGCAAAGTCGCGTCGTTCTCGAGCGTGAAGGAGTTGTGGTGGCTGAGGACGATTGCGAGCTTGCCGTCCTTCGTCGCCTGGGCGAGCGCGGCCTGCAGCCAGGTGAACTGGCTCTCGGGCACCGCGCCGTCCGGCCCGGCCACCTGGTTGCACGTGTCGAGGCCGAACGCCCGGACGAAGGGCCCGATGTCGGCAGACCAGTAGGTCAGTCCCGAGTCGAGGTTCGCCTGGGTGAAGCCATGGCCGACCGGCCCGGGGTGGGGGGCGGTGTCGAAGTGCTCGCGCATGAAGTCCTGCTGCTCGAGCAGCTTGCGAGCCGGGTCGGAGGCCACTGGCTTCGCGCCGATGCCGAGGCCGAGGTTGGTCGCGAACGACTGGATGGCCCGGGTGATGGACGAGGTCTCGGCGGCCCACTCGGCGATATAGGTCAGGCCGAGTGCCTGCCAGTCGTAGAACTTCTTGCCGCCGACGGCGAGATCCTTCAGCCCCGCGGGCACGGCGAACGTGCCGAGCATGGTCGTGTCGTGGTTGCCGTAGACCGTGTACCAGGGCGCGGGCATGCCGCCGCTGCTCACTGTCTGGCTCACGGCGGAGGCGAGCATGCCAGGGACGGCGGGGAAGCCGTAGGCGCCGAAGGGGTCATTGGCGGGGTTCTCGGGGTGGTACGCGTACCAGGCATCGGTCCATGCCTGCACTCCGTCGTAGGTGCCGGACTCGCCTGAGTTAGGCACGAGGTCTGTTCCGTCGAGGAGATCGATGTACCAGCGGGTCTCGAGGCTGCTGAGCATGTCGGCGCTGTCGCCCGTGACGAACGCTGCCGCGAGGGGCGCGCCGGTGACCTGGCTGATGCGCAGGTCGGCGATGCTGCGCACCATCTCGGCGCCGACGTGCGTCGTCAAGGTGTCCTGCGGGCGAAAGCATCCGCTCCACAGGCTGTGGTCCTGGGCGATGAGCGGTTCGAACCGTGCCGGGCTCTGCGCATCGATGATGTGGATGTCGGACATGTGCCCGAAGTACAGGAGCGACCGGCGGCGGCTCGCGCGCCCCGCATCGGCTTCCTTGCCCAGGAGGTCGTATCGGGCGACATGCGGCTCGCCAGCGCGGGTGACAAGGCGACGGTAGTTGCGCGTGACCGTCGGCCCAAGGGCGATGCCCTCGTCGATCGTGCTCTTGCCCTCGCCGGGGGTGGGAGTCGAGGCGAGCACGGCGCCTACCGCGGAAGCGGGCAGCGCCCAGGCAGCTGCCAGGCCGGAGGTCAGGGCGAGGAATGTGCGCCGGGGGAGATTGGGCATGCGCGAGTATCTCGCACCACCTCTCGCCGAGTGGGGGGTTGTGGCTCGAT
>CAYFLP010000146.1:5765-6226 GCA_964344045.1 uncultured Bifidobacteriaceae bacterium | reverse complement strand
TTGCCGGGAGTGCGGCCGATCATCCGCTTGGCCTCGGCCCCGACGGCCAAGATCCCGCCCGTGTTGTTGTTGATCGCGACGACGGAGGGCTCGTTCAGGACGATGCCGCGGCCCCGGACGTAGACCAGGGTGTTCGCCGTGCCCAGGTCGACGGCCATGTCACGGCCGACGAAGGACGAGGTGGCAGCCATCGGGAAGGGCCCTCCAGTGGGAAGCGGGGGCCACCATCCTACGCCCTGGCATCCGTCACCGGCATCCCCCAGTCACACCAGCCCCAAAAACCTCAGGCGTTACCCCTTCCTCGGGGGGGGGATCCCTTCCCCGCACTACTCGCCGATGCGAGCAGCGCGGTCGACTTCGGGCCTACCCCGCGCTACTCGCCGATGCGAGCAGCGCGGTCGACCTCTGGCCTACCCCGCGCTACTCGCCGATGCGAGCAGCGCGGTCGACCTCTGTGGCCC
>CAYFLP010000146.1:0-5755 GCA_964344045.1 uncultured Bifidobacteriaceae bacterium | reverse complement strand
GTGGCCCGCAGATACGTCTCCAGCCGCTCCGCCATCGCCTCGTCGATCGGCAGGTCGAACGCCGCCGGCACCGTGCCGCCCAGGTCGGCGCGGTAGTCGTGCCCCAGGCTCTGGAAGTCGCCGGGCTTCACGTCCGTCGCGAAGAGGGTGTCGACTAGGGCCTGGGCCCAGGTGATGCCCGGCTTCCACGTCATGGACTCGGGCACATTGCGCCCGCGGGTGCCGTCCGTGGGCAGCCACGCCGGGCGGGACCACAGCAGATCCGGCCGGAATCGGACCACCGGATCGCCGTCGTGCTCTAGGAACCACACGCGAGGGCGCGTGGCCAGGTCGGCATCGGTGATGAGGGCCGGACGGTCGACCGTGACGCTCTCCCCCGCGCAGAGGGCATGGAAGCGGTCCGACGCGACGCCACCAGGGGTCCCGACGAACAACGCATGGTCGATGCCGAAGTAGTCCAGGTCGATCGGGCCCCCAGGAACCGCCGCCTGCAGCACCTTGGCGCCCAGGCTCTCTCCGTACAGGAGCAGCCTGGGACGGCGCTCGCGCCCGGCCAGCTCCTCGTGGATGGCCTCCAGCAGCAGCCGCTGGGTGCGGGAGGCGATCTCCACCTTGCCCAGCGACAAGAAGGACGGCAGGAGCCCGTAGCCGACCGCCACCGAGGCGCTGTCGCCGCGCGTGAGCACCTCCAGGACGTCGACCGGAGTCGGATTGGCGTAGCCCGTGCCGGCCGGGCCCTGGATCAGGAGGGCACCGCGGTCGAAAGCGCCCGTGCGGCGGAGCTCGGCCATGGCCAGGCCCACGCGCTGCTCGATGGTCGCGGCCGCATCCAGGCCGACGAAGACGCGCACCGGGGAGGCGACCGGGTCCAGGCCGGTCACCTGGCGGATGTCGTCGGGCGAGCTCACCGTCCCCACGTAGCGCGCCCCTTCGCGGCCGAGCTCGCTGACCATGAGCAAGGAGCCGGGTCCGGCAGTGACGGATGGGTCGGTCGGGGGCTCGGTGAAGCCCTCATCGAGGGAGCGTCCCGTGCGGGTGAGCTGGCCGAGCACCCGCTCGGCTGCCACCCGCCCGGCAACGACCGTGCCGACCGCCAGCGCCCCGCCGATCACCAGCGGAGCGGGAGTGGACACGGGGCCTGGACCGCGCCCGGTCGCGGCCCGCAGCATCGATGCGCCTACGCCGACTTTCAGCGCGGCAGCACCGCCGACGAGTCCGCCGAGCGCGTAGGGGAAGGCCGTGCGGACCCGGTCGGGCCAATGGACCAGGGTCGGCCCGCGCGAGGCGTAGGCGACAAGGCCGCCCGCCGCCGCGCCCGCGAGCAGGCCCCAGCCCACCGGCTTCATGTCAGGCCAGGCCCGGGAAGAACAGCGCGACCTCGCGGGCAGCGGACTCCTCGGAGTCCGAGCCATGCGTGACGTTGTTCTGCATCTCGGTGGCGAGGTCGCCGCGGATGGTGCCCATGGGCGCATTGACAGGGTTGGTGGCACCCATCATGTTGCGCCACTGCACGATCGCGTCCGGGCCCTCGATCACGGCAGCGACAAGCGGGCCGCCCGTGATGAAGTCGACCAGGTCGGCGAAGAACGGCTTGTCCTTGTGCTCGCCGTAGTGCGCCTCGGCGGTCGCACGGTCGAGCGTGCGCAGCTCCATCGCGACGATGCGGAAGCCCTTGCGCTCGATGCGGCCGATCACCTCGCCGACGAGGCCGCGGGCAACGCCGTCGGGCTTGATGAGGACGAGCGTGCGCTGGGACACGGGTGACTCCTTCGACAGAGGGGAAGCGCCGCGCACCTCGTGTGCGCGACCGGCCTGAGAATACCGGGCCTTGAGACTACTGATTCAGGTCCTGCACGTGCTCGGCGAACCACTCGGCAACGTCCGGGACATCGAGATCACCCCGCGCGACAGCGAGGACGAATTCCTCTGCCTCGTCAACGGTGTAGTGCAGATCGCTGCCATTGAGCATCAAGAACGCGCGGGCGCTCGACCAGGCGAGGCGCTTGTTTCCGTCGACGAGGGGACGGAAGCGGGCGATCGAGTGCATGAGCGCCGCGGCTTGATCGAGCAAGGTGGGATAGGCGCGCTCGCCAAAGACAGTGCCTTGCGGTCGGGCGGACGCGGGCTCCAGGAGGCCTACGTCCCGGATGCCTGCGGGACCGACGATGCCTTCGGCAATCGAGATCAGGTCATCCAGCGTCAAGAAGTCGGTCGGACGAGGACCATGCCAGGGCCACTCCGCGGTGGGGCGTCCCACGTCAACGAGACAGTCGATCGAGAAGTTCCGCATTCTCGGTGCGGATGCGATCGATGAACGACGCTAGCCGTGTCGACCGATCATCGAGGTACTGCCGCACAGCAGTGAGGGCGACCTCTTGCATGGACCGGCCTTCGAGCTCAGCGCGGGCGCGAAGGGCTTCAGTGTCGTCATCGGTGAGGCGCAGCGTCATTGCCATGCATGAAGGACACCTAGGCGGTATCAGTTTCGCCAGGGGGCGTCATGCCGGCATCCGACTGGGCTGCCTGCCGTAGTGCGTCGACGCGGCGGCCGGTGCGGATCGCGATGAACCACAGCACCACGAAGATGCCGCCCACCACGAGCATCGTCCAGCCCGCGAAGATCGCGCTCGCGAGCACGAGAGCCTGCAGCACCCAGCCGAAGGCCACTCCGTACGGTCGCCCAAGCAGGCCCGCGCCCACGATGAGCAGCACCATCAGGACGAATCCGCTGATCCACGCGGCGGCCGTGCCGACGTCGGTAGCCGACGCCGTCAGTGCCGTCGCGAGCAGGACGACGATTGCCTCGAAGGCGAGGACGGACGAGCCCAGGACTCTCATGACGTCAGCACTCTCATGCGAGCAGCCTGACAGCATCGCCCGCCAGCACGACAGACCCGGTCACGAGCACGCCCACCCCTTCGTATCCGCCGACATCGGCGCCTGCCTCCTCGGCCAGGCTGACCGCCCGGTCGATCGCGTCCGCCAGCGTCACGGCCATCTCGACCCTGTCCTCGCCGAAGACCTCCGCCGCCATGAGGGCCAGCACGTCGGCTGGCAGCGCGCGCGGGGACAGCGGCTCGGTCACGACAACGCGGTCGAGCACCGGCTCCAGTGCGGCAAGGACTCCCAGCGCGTCCTTGCCTGCCAGGACGCCCACCACGCCGATCAAGGCGGTGAAGTCGAAGGAGTCGCCGATCGCCGCGGCCAGGGCCTGGGCACCGTGCGGGTTGTGGGCGGCGTCGACGAGGATCGTCGGGCTGCGCCGGACGACCTGGAGGCGCCCGGGCGAAGTGGCCGCGGCGAAGCCCTCGCGCACGAGGTCCTCGTCCAGCCGGCCGACCCCGCGGAGGAAGGCCTCGGCGCCTGCGAGGGCGAGGGCGGCATTGGTCGCCTGGTGCTCGCCGAACAGCGGAAGGAAGATGCCCGGGTATTCCCCGTGCAGGCCGCGCAGGTCGATCTCCTGGCCGCCGACCGCCAGCCGGCGTCCGAGCAGGCCGAACTCCATGCCCTCGCGGGCGACCTCGGCCTCGACCTCGGCCACGCGCCGCAGTAGTGCCTCCGCGGCAGCAGGCTGCTGGCGGGCAAGCACGGCCAGGCTGCCGGGTGCGATCGCGCCGGCCTTGTCGGCCGCGATCTCCCCGAGGGTCTCGCCCAGGTAATCCTGGTGGTCGATGCCGATCGGCGTCACGACGGTGACGGCACCTTGCGCGACGCTGGTCGAATCCCACGTCCCGCCGAGGCCGGCCTCGACGATGGCCACGTCGACGGGAGCATCCGCGAAGGCCGCGAAGGCCAGCGCCGTCATCACCTCGAAGAAGGACAGGGCCACGCCGCCCTCGGCGATGGATCGCTCATCGACCAGCGCCACGTACGGCTCGATGTCGGCCCAGGTCGCGAGCAGGCGCTCCTCGTCGATCGGCATGCCGTCGAAGACGATCCGCTCACGCGCATCCACCAGGTGGGGCGAGGTGAAGAGCCCGGTACGCAGCCCCTGGGCCCGCAGGAGCGACTCGATCATGCGCGAGGTCGACGACTTGCCATTGGTGCCCACCACCCGGATGACCGGGAAGGAGAGCTGGGGATCGCCGAGCAGCTCCATCACTGCCGAAATCCGGGCGAGGCTGGGCTCGATCGCAGACTCCGGCCACCGGGCCTGCAGTCGCTGCCACAGGTGCGCTGCACTCGTCACTGGCTCGCTCACGGTCCGCGAGTCTAGGCCTCGCACGCCCTCAATAGGATTTGGCTCCATGAGCGCGAACTCCCTACCCGAGAAGCCCACCCTCGACGGCATCGAGGCCAAGTGGGCCGGCGTATGGGAGGCCGACGGCACCTACGCCTTCGATCGCACCAAGACGCGTGAGCAGGTCTACTCCATCGACACTCCCCCGCCGACCGTCAGCGGCTCGCTCCACGTCGGCCACGTGTTCTCGTACACGCACACCGACTGCATGGCGCGCTACAAGCGCATGCGCGGCTTCGAGGTCTTCTACCCGATGGGCTGGGACGACAACGGCCTTCCCACCGAGCGCCGCGTGCAGAACTACTTCGGCGTCCGGTGCGATCCGAGCCTGCACTACGACCCGGACTTCGTCCCGCCGGCCGAGCCCGACGCCAAGAACCAGGTGCCGATCTCGCGCAAGAACTTCATCGAGCTGTGCGAGCGCCTCACCGAGGAGGACGAGGTCGTCTTCGAGGATCTCTGGCGCCGCATGGGCCTGTCGATCGACTGGTCGCAGACCTACCAGACCATCGACAAGAACGCCCAGCGCGTGAGCCAGCTCGCCTTCCTGCGCAACCTCGCGCGCGGCCAGGCGTACCAGACCGAGGCGCCCACCTTGTGGGATGTCACCTTCCGCACGGCCGTCGCGCAGGCCGAGCTCGAGGACCGCGAGCGTCCGGGCGCGTACCACCGCATCGGGTTCCCGACGACTGCGGATCCCGCCACGAAGGTCTACATCGAGACCACCCGGCCGGAGCTGCTCGCTGCCTGCGTGGCCCTGGTCGCCCACCCGGACGACGAGCGCTACCAGCCGCTGTTCGGCACCACCGTGACCATCGGCTGGGACGGCCGGATCCTGCCCGAGACGCCTGAGTGGATCTCGTCCGCATCCGGCCAAGGCGCCTACGAGGCCATCGCCGGCGCGACGAGCCATACCGCCAAGGAGCGCACGGTCGAGCTGCTCACCGCCAGCGGCGACCTAGTCGGCGAGCCGAAGCCGATCACCCACCCGGTCAAGTTCTTCGAGAAGGGCGACAAGCCGCTCGAGATCGTCACCACCCGCCAGTGGTACATCACCAACGGCGGCCGCGAGGCCGGCCTGCGCGACGAGCTGCTCGCGCGCGGTGCCGAGCTCAAGTGGCATCCGCCGCACATGCAGGTGCGCTACGAGAACTGGGTCGAGGGCCTGAACGGGGACTGGCTCATCTCACGCCAGCGCTTCTTCGGCGTCCCGATCCCGCTCTGGTACCGCCTCGACGAGGCAGGCAACCCCGTCTACGACGCGCCCCTGGTGCCCAGCGAGTCCTCGCTCCCGATCGACCCCTCGAGCGATGCGCCCGACGGCTACGACGAGTCGCAGCGCAACCAGCCGAACGGCTTCATGGGCGATCCCGACGTCATGGACACCTGGGCCACCTCGAGCCTCACTCCGCAGATCGCCGGCGGCTGGGAGCGCGACCCCGACCTGTGGTCGCGCGTGTTCCCGATGGACGTGCGCCCGCAGGCCCACGAGATCATCCGCACCTGGCTGTTCTC
>CAYFLP010000145.1:2552-6340 GCA_964344045.1 uncultured Bifidobacteriaceae bacterium | reverse complement strand
GTCGCGGGCCCGTGACGAGGATTGGTCAGGATCGGATCGTTGCGGGAAGGAGCGGGATCGACCGGATGACCACGTACGCCCAGAAGGCGAAGAGCGCCGCGACGACGACGACCGTCAACCAGACGAGGTGCACTGCGTCGAAGGCCTGCACAGCCCCGATGAAGGCGAGCGCGAGGGCGGTCGGAGGGAAGAGGAACGCGAACCAGCCTGGCTGGAAGGGGATCGGTCCCAGGCGGCGCAGGCGCCGAAGGTCCCAGGCAGCGAAGAGCGCCCACCACAGTCCGAATCCCAGCGTGAGCGCGTCGATGACTCCGGCGAAGAGCATGGCCGAGCCGTCGACCAAGCCGACCGATACGGCATCGCTGCACAGTCGGAGCGTGGCGATGCCCAGCACCGCGGCCGGGGCGATCGGGATCCACATGGTGGGCGCCAGCGGTGCAGGAAGCCCGGGATGCAGGACGAGTCGCAGCACGACGAGAGTGATCATGATGAGGCTCAAGGTCATGCCCGCGCCGAGGAACATCACGGCGATGATGAGCAGGGTGCGCGAATACTCCGGCCAGGCGGGAATGAGCGGGCTCACCGCAAGGCCGACCAGCGCAACGCCCATGGGCGGGATGACCCAGCCGCCATTGATCGCCGCGATGCCCTGGCTTCCCCGCAGGGCTGACGTGCTCCAGGCGATCGAGAAGACCAGGCCGATGAGCACGCCGGCGCACGCAAGTACCGCGCACACCGCAGTAGCGACTGACGCGGGAACCATCAGCGGTCCGACGTATCCCCACGCCGTTGCGAGCAGCAACAGACCCGCGGGAAACGTTGCCAGCAAGGGTCCTCGTGCGGGATCCCCGAGCTCGACGACCAGGACACCGCCGGGGCGAAGCCGTCGCAGGTACGGCACCAGCAACACCAGCGACAGGAGTGATGCGATGACTAGTACGCCGCCAGCCGCCGGCCGGAGCCACAGGGCGTCGATCAGTGAGCCCTCGCTGGCGAGTACGTTCGCGAGTACCGCTGATGCCATCACCGCGCCGAACCAGCCAGGGTGCGCGGACGTGAAGGAACTAGGTGCAGGATGCCCGGCGCCCACGTTGGGCTCGCTCATAGCGATGGCACCATCGCGACCTTGAGGCTCTCGGGGCTCATGCTCGTCTGCATAGCAAGGTCAACGTCGTCGAGGCCGAATTCGTGGCTGACCATCTCCTCGAAGGGATAGCGGTCCGCATACCGCTCCAGCAGGTTCAGTGCTGGGCCATAGCCAGTCGACGGATGGTTCGTAATGCCGATGAGCCGGATGTTCTTGGAGCAGATGTGCCTATGCACGTTCATGCTCACCTCGCCTGTGTCGGCGAAGTTGCCCATCTCGAGCATCATTCCGCCGCGCTTGAGCATCTCGATCCCCTCGACGAACGAGCGCGGCGTGTTTGCCATGTGGAGCACGACATCGGCGCCCCTGCCGTTCGTCAGCCTGCGTACTGCGTCGATGCGCTCCTCAGCGCTCGTGCGCGAGACGTTGAGCGTGACATCGGCACCCAGCCGCTGGGCGAAATCCAAGCGCGGCTGGCTGAGGTCGGTGGCGATGATCTGGCCCGCACCCATCATGTCGGCCTTGGCGATGTGCAACAGGCCCAGCGGCCCGGCGCCGATCACGACGACCGTGTCACCGGAGTTGAAGCCCTCGTGCGACATCGACGAGAACTCCTTGAGCTTGTCGAGCGATGCAGCGCAGGCCATGAGCTCGGCGAGCACGGCAACCTTCGGCGACAGCCCTGACGGCACCTTGTAGACGAAGGTGTCCGGACGCACGTACATCTGCTCGGACCACCCGCCCATCAGGTAGGGCCAGGTGGCCGAGGTGTATGAGTTGCCGTAGCAGTCGCTGTTCTCGCACCAGACGTAGCCCATGACGTGCTTGCACTCGTAGCAGTGGCCGCAGACGATGTCGGGACACATGGTGATGCGGTCGCCGACCTTGAGCGGGCGCCCGTAGAACTCCAGCCGCTCGGCCGCTAGCGGGGTCACCTCGCTGACGATGCCGACGTTCTCATGTCCCTGGATGATCGGGAACGGCGTATCAGTCTCGGCCGGCGTGCCTGCGTACTGCTTGGTCTCGCCCAGATAGGTGTGCTTGTCAGTGCCGCAGATTCCCGAGTACTCGACTTCCATCAGCACTGCGCCGTCCTGGAGCACGGGGCGGTCGAAGGCCTGGATCTCATACCGACCAGGGCCGACGAGAACTGCTGCACGTACCTGGTCGGACATCTGGAGCCACCCTTCCGAGAGAGACCGTTTCTCCGTGGCCCCAGTATTTCGGAAGTCGGCCGGTGCAGCCCTACTTCTTCAGCGTGCCGACCTTGAAACTCCCGAGCATGGCCGAGACGCCGCCATTGCCCCGATGCTGGCTGTTGAACGCCGCCGATCCGTCACGACCGCACACCGACAGGATGGGGCCGCTACCGCCGGGGTGGCGTGCGATCCACGACGTGAGGTTGTAGACGCTGCCGTTGATCGAGGTCCAGCAGTTGGACGACGACTTGTGCTTTGCCACCTGCGCAGCCGTGTACTTGCCGGTCGCGGCCTGTGCAGGAGCGGCCATCACGGCCGCGGTCCCGGCAATCGCGGTCGCGGCGAGCGCTGCTGTGGCAAGGCGGGTGAGTCGAGTGTTCATGCGAGGCTCCTGTGAGAGGGGTTGCTCAGCCCTGTATCGGACCGATGAGGAACTGGCTGAGTTCATTGGCCGGACGCTGTTGGCCGCTGTGCTGGCCATTGAATGCTCCTGATCCATCGACTCCGCACATGGCCTCGATGACGCCAGGACCGCCGGGGTGCTGCGAGATCCAGTCCGTCACGTTGTAGGCATTGCCGTCGACCGCGGTCCAGCAATCGGAGGCCGAGTTGTGCTGCGCGACGTCGGCCATCGTGATGCCTGCGCCATTGGCGGACGCATTCGCAGTGGGCGACGCGCCCGCGGCGGCACCGTCGACGGCGACCGCTCCGAGCAGGAACGTGGCCAGCTCCTTCGCCGGACGCCCCTGGCCGCCGTGCTGGCCGTCGAAGGCCGCCGAGCCGTCGATGCCGCACATGGCCTTGATCACGCTGGGACCGCCGGGATGCTGCGAGATCCAATCCGTCACGTTGTAGGCATTTCCATCGACGACAGTCCAGCAATCCGAAGCCGAGTTGTGCTGCGCGACGTCGGCCATCGTGATGGCACCGGTAGCCGCGCCCGATCCCGATGCACCGCCCGGAGCAGCAGTGGGGGTCGACGCGCTTGCCGAACCGTCGGGAATGCGACCAGCCCACGCGGCCTGCGCACCGGTGTGGCCGACGATGATGGTCAGGCCAGTGGCTACCAACGCCAAGATCACCGAAGCGACGGCGAGTACGGTCGTCAGAGCACTTCGCTCGTTCGACTTACGCACCAGGTAGAACCACACAGCGGCTACGAGGAAGAGCAGGACGCTGACGAGCGGCAGCACGTTCCCGTAGTCGGCATGCTCCTGCGGAAGCCCTACGTAGGTGGCGAGGGCTTCGCCGGATTCCTTGGCAATGAAGGAGGCGCCTGCGCCCACGAGGAGCCCGGCGAGCACCACCCAGCCGAAGGTCCGGGCCCACGAGGGCTTGATCACGATCGCGATCAGGCCCAGTGCGCTGAGCGGAAGGATGACGACGGCGAAGTGCACTAAGAGCGGGTGCATCGGCAGTCCGCCGATCGACGTGAACAATCCCGACTCGGCCAGAACCATGTGCTGTCACTCCCCCTTGCTGGGCATGTCGTGTGGACCAGC
>CAYFLP010000145.1:0-2452 GCA_964344045.1 uncultured Bifidobacteriaceae bacterium | reverse complement strand
TGCTCAAGTGGCAGGCGCAGGATGAAGTGGCCGCCGGGCCCGGGCTCGGCAAGTGCGCAGCCGCCATGGACCCGGGCAGTGGCCTCCACGATGGCCAGGCCCAGGCCGGATCCCCCGGCATCGCGCACACGGGATTCGTCCAGGCGGACAAAGCGCTCGAACACGCGTTCCGCATCGGCTGCCGAGACACCTTGCCCGTCATCGTCGACCCGCAGGACGGCCTGCTGGCCCTCGATGCTGAGGGACACCGCGACTCGCGATGCGCAGTGGCGACGCGCGTTGCTGAGCAGGTTGTCGACTGCGCTCCGCAAGGCCCGCTGATCACCGCGAACGAAGCAGTCATCGACCGCAACCCTGAGCTCAATGGCCGGATCGGCTATCGAGGAGGCGCGCACGGCATCGGCGACGACGGCGATGAGGTCGACTTCAGCAAATGCCTGCGTGCCCTGCGCATCGGTGCGGGCAAGGGCCAGGAGGTCTTCGATGAGCTCCTCCAGGCGACGCAGTTCGCTCAAGGCGAGGGACTCCTGCTCCCCTTGCGCGTGGTCGAACTCCAACGCCACGCGCAAGGTGGCGAGAGGATTGCGCAGCTCGTGCCCGGCATCCGCGACGAACTGGCGCGTGGCAGCCGACTGGGCGTGGAGCCGCGAGAGGAGGTCATTGAGTCCCTCGCCGAGCCGCTGGATCTCATCGCGGGTCGGCTCCACGACGAGCAGTCCGTCGCTTGTCGCGCTCATGCGCTCGGCCTGCCTCCGCAGTCGCTCGACGGACCCCAGGGCCCGGCCCACGGCGAGCCAGACGGCAATGGCAACACCCAGCACTACGAGCGGCAAGGCGATCAGCATCACGCGCACGACGTCGTCCATCGCCCGGTCGACGGGATCCAGCGAGGTCGCCCCGCACACGAGTACAGGGCCGCTGACAGTCGCCACCTCGCGTGCGACAGACACATGAGAGGCATCTCCCGCACAGGCGTCCAGGCCCGCCGGCATGGACTCGCTGCTCGCCAGGACTGCACCCGTTGCCGCATCCTGCACGACGACGTAGACGCTTCCACCGGTCTCGGTCTGTTCCGCGAGCAAGACGGAACCCGCCGACTGCGTTGCCTCGGACAGCGCATCACTGACGTCGTTCACGCGGGACATGGCAACTTCCTCGACGGAAGTCCTTGCCACTCGCCACACCAGGAAGGCGGACGCCAAGCCAAGGACCGCGGCAACGGCGACGGTGGCCGCGACGGTCGCGAGCACGGCACGACCGCGTACCCCTCGGGGCCCGATGCTCACGCCTGCCTCAGCCGGTAGCCAGCACCGCGGATGGTTTCGATGCGGTCGCTCCCGAGCTTGCGGCGAACTTGCAGCACGCACACTTCGACGACATTCGGATCCAGCTCAGGGTCATCCCACACCTCGTCCAGCAGCTCGGACTTGCTGACGACCTGCCCCGGACGGTCGGCGAGGTAGAGCAGAACCGCGAACTCGCGCGCGGTGAGCCCGACCTCGATGCCCTCGGCGAAGACGCGATGGCCGAGTCGCTCGATCCGCAGCCCACCGACCTCCACTACCTCGGGGGCCTGCGCCATCACACTGCGACGAAGCAGCGAGCGCATCCGCGCAAGCAGCACCACGGTGCTGAAGGGCTTGGTCAGGTAGTCATCGACTCCCAGGTCGAAGGCGTCTGCTTCGTCGTACTCGCCATCCTTTGCTGTCAGCATCAAGACGGGCAGGGCGCTGCCGTGGGCGCGCAGGCGCTCGGTGACCCGATAGCCCGACAGCCCCGGGAGCATGAGGTCGAGGAGCAGCAGGTCGTACCGATCGGTCAATGCCTCGGCCAGGGCAGACTCACCGTCGTGCACGACGGTGACCGCGAAACCCTCGCGCACCAGGCCCTGGCGCAGCGCTTCGGCGAAGCGGACCTCATCATCCGCGAGCAGGATGCGCGCCGTCACGACACCATGGTGACAGGCGCCGTGCGCCGCCCCAAGCCCTGCTCACCCCGTACTCAGCCCCTGCTCAGGTGAGAATGTCCCGGTGACGGACGACCCGCAAACCCTGCCCGAGGGCTCGTGGGCGTCGTCGCCAGCGCGCAGGCGGGTCATGCAGGGCAACCGCAGCCGGGATACCGCACCCGAACTGGCGATCCGCCGGCTCCTGCATGCGATGGGCTTGAGGTACCGCGTCGCCACCAGGCCCCTGGCAGGCGTGCGGCGCACGGCCGACATCGTCTTCGGGCCCGCTCACGTGGCCGTCTTCGTCGACGGCTGCTTTTGGCACGGCTGCCCCGAGCACTCGTCGGTGCCGAAGACCAACACCGACTACTGGCAGCCGAAGCTGCAGCGCAATGCCGAGCGTGACCGCGAGACCGACAGGCTGCTCACAGCCAGCGGCTGGCTTGCCATTCGGGTCTGGGAGCACGAAGACCCGGGCAAGGCGGCTCGCCGCATTGCCCGGGC
>CAYFLP010000144.1:0-6427 GCA_964344045.1 uncultured Bifidobacteriaceae bacterium | reverse complement strand
ATCGCCTTCGCGACCTTCTCGGCATCGCCCTTGTCGATGGCCTTGTTGACCTTCTTGGTCGCCTTCTCGACAGCGCGATCCACTCGATCGAGGTACATGTCATCGACGATCGCGACGATCGCGGACGAATCGGCAGGCAGCCACTCGTCGGCCTCGACGCCGATCTTCTTCTCCTCGTGATGGCGTGCGATCACTCCGGCCGCTGCGCCGATGCCCGCGCCGACGACAGTCGCGGCGAGCAGCGGCGGGGCGAACAGGCCCACCACGAAGCCCGCGACTGCACCGACGGCAACTCCGCCGCCGATCAGGCCACCGCCGTGCTCCTTGACCTCGACCTTGCCGTCACCGGTGCGCGAGAGCACAACCGACGCGAGCACTGCCGCGTCGCCGAGTTCCTTGATTGCCGTGTAGTCCTCTGCCGCCGATGCGGGATCGTCATACGACGCTACGTACAGGACCAGGTTCATGTCTGCCATGGTGGCACCTCCATTTCGACCTCAGTATGGACGACCGACGAGACAGGCCCGCACGGCGGACGCCTAGCACCGTGCTAGCACTGAGCGGCCGCTAGCGGCGCCTCGACGAAATGCGCAAGTAGAGAGGTCGCCCAGTGGCAACGTCCGCGACCGTCACGGTGACCGTCGTCGCGCGGGCCAATGTCAGGGCCGGAAGCACCAGCGTGCCGTCGGGCCGGGAGCGGAAGGTGCCCAGCCGGGCCGAGGTGCCGGTCGACCTCGCCGTGCTGCGGTAGCGATGCCCGGGTACCAGGTTCGGCAGGGCAAGTCGGACGGGCTCATGCGGGCGCACTGCGACCTGTGGTGCATCGGCCGCCCGTGCGGACAGGACGTCGCGGACCTGCTGCACTGCGGCATGGGCCGAGGCTCCAGTCGTCGACATCGTCAGGCCTGCGACCACGGGACGCTCGTGCCGGGAAGAAGCCGACGACGCGCCGGTGCCTGCCGGGACACCCGACGTGAGCGCGTTCTGCTCGCTCCCCGTCGCGAGCGCTGAGGCCTGCCCCGGCCCTTCGGGGCTGAGCACCGTCGTCGCCTGAGGCGCAGTTGCGCCGGCAGAGCCAGCGCCGCCGGAGGCCGGCGAACTGCTGCCGCCGCGACCCCCGGCCGAGGTCCCGCGCACGACGAGCATCGCAGCGACCGAGCGCGTCAGTGCCGTGCGCAGCGCACGCTTGCCCGACCCGCTGCGCACTGCACCGCGCACCGTCACCTGGACCTCGCACACGCCGGCCGAGACGGCAAGGAGGCGGTCGCCGGACACCGAGCAGTTGTCATCGGAGCCCGGGTCCACGATCACGCCGACGTCGTACCCCGGCTCGCTCGCGCATCCGTCGAAGCCGGCCAGGGCGAGGAGGTCCGACTCCGGCAGCGAGGTATCGGCCTGGAATGGCGGCCCGAAGTTCTCGGTCACCGGGTCGTACACATAGCCGATCCCCGCGTACTGCTTGCCCGGCCAGCCGAAATAGGTGGGCACCCAGGTTCCCTGGCTGGCCCATGGCTCCTGGTGGATCGTCCCTGGCGCAATGCTGTTGACGACAGTGACCACGTTGTTCGCATCGAGCAGTGCGTGGAGGTAGGTGTAGCGCGGCACCTCTTCCTCGGGCGCGCCGATGGGGCACCCGCCTGTCGTCGTGACGACAAGGGTGTCCGTCAGGACCTGATCGCTTCCGCCATTGACGGGCGTGAGCGTCGCGGTCGTGGTGATCGTGTAGGTCGTGCCCGGGGTGAGGCCATTGACGGCATAGGCCTCGGGGTAGCCGTAGTTGCAGGTGGGCATCGACACGTACGTGACGCCTTGCGCTGGCGAGGATCCCCTTCCTACGACGTGTCCGTCGGGATCGGTCACGGTGTACGAGTAGCTGAGCCGGTCGTTGTCGAAGGCAATGGCCTGCGCAGCGGGGTCACTGGAATTCAGGCAGATGACGAACTGGATCTGCGTATCGAACTTGCCGTAGAGGACGGCGATCGCCTCCGAGGTTGCCGGCGAGGAAGCCCGGGCACTGGTCGGCATGATGGCCACGAGTGCCAGCGCGGTGAACACCGCGAGCCATAGCCTGCTGGTGCGCGTTGACGTCGCCCTAGTCCTCACGACCATCGACCCACCCCCGCACGCGGCTGCTCATGGCCAGGCTACTCCCGGGCGGGGCCGAAGCCACTGCCGTGCGAAGTGCCCGCAGCGGCGATGCGGCTAGCAGGCCTAGTAGACGTGCAGCATGTCGAGCAGGTGATCCTGGTCGTGCATGTTCGCGAGCACGTCCTTGTTGGCCTTGATGGCCTTCGACCTCATGTAGACCCGCATCCACTGCCGCTCCATGAAGGCCTCGTACTCCTCCAGCATGCGGTGATCGACGGCGAGGCTGTCGCGCATGAGCCAGTTGAGGTAGATGCTGCCCTCGAATCCCAGCGAGATCGACTGGTGGAACGGCGAGCCGACGGCGCCGTCTCCGAGGAGGAAGGTGGGCACGCCCTCCACCGACCCCAGCCAGGTGTAGTCGGCGTTGGTGAACCTGCGCGCCCGGTACAAGTTGAGCGGGAGCGTGATGATCGCCAGGTTCTCCGGCTCGGAGCCGCTGAGGGGAATGAGGTGGTTCGTGAGGAACCGGTTGATGCTCTGCGCGATCGGATCCTCGTTCGCGTCCAGCCATTCCTGGCTGAGGGTCGAGGGCAGGCGCTCGTAGTCCTCGGGGGTGATGTGGACGACGCCGGTGACGTTGCTCTTGCTGCCGGAGGAGTACGTGCGCCGGATCGACGGCAGGAAGCGGTAGTCCATGTTGCCTTCGTTGCCGCGGAACTTGCAGCGCTCGTCGCACACATGGGTCTGGGAGAGCTCGAAGGTCACCACGAGCGCGTGCTCGAGCACGAACTCCAAGGTGTTCGCATGCCACTCGTTGACTCCCCTGCGGCCCTGGTGCGCCTTCTTGGTCATCGCGAGCTGGCGGAAGAGCGCATCGCGTCGCCCGCTGGGCAGCGAGTCGCGGGTGAGGGAATTACGACCACTGCAGTCGAGGACGACGTCGCCCTCGCGCAGGATCTCGTCGAGGGATTCGATGCTGACGTTCTCCTGGCGGCGCTCGATGGGCCGGCCGGCCGACACGAATTCGGCGAAGGCCTCCTCGATGGTGTTCAGCGGCACGTAGTCGGTGCCCAGGTCGCGCAGGAACTCCTTGACGTCGCCGGGGATCCAGCGCTTGGAGGCGAAGAGATCCGCTAGGGAGTCCGGGTTGTAGATGGCGCGTACGTTGTCGGCGTCGAACGGGTCCACGTCGTAGGACGAGACCTCCTGCGCGAGCAGGTAGGGAGACAGGGCGACCATGCGCGTGCGCGTGTACGACGCTCGCTTCTCGAAGAGCACGACCTCCTTGCTCGTCGTGCGCTGGAGAAGGGCTGCAGTGAGCAGGCCGACGGGGCCGGCACCGACGATGTAGGTCGTGGACACCGAGTCAGGCTAGCGAATGCCGCGCCCGAAGACGCCTGGTTATCCTTCGCGCATGAAGCCATTTCGCGCCCTCATTGCCCTGGTCGTCGGCCTCGCCGCGCTGCTCGTCGCCGTGCCCGCGCAGGCGGCGTCGAACCACTCCGGCATCCGGTGGCACGACGAGACTGTCTCCGTCTACCACCAGGCCGTGAGCCCGACGGCGGTACTCGGGTCAGGCCTGGGCACCGTGCGCGTGTTCTTCGCACCGACGGCAGTCGGCGGTACCGCTGCTGACGGCCAGTACCTGAGCGGCACGCTCACCACGGTCGCGCAAGGGATGCCCGACAACAAGGAGCTCCGCGCGGCCAACCTGGTGTTCGTGTTCGGTAGCGAGAAGGACCAGCTCGTGGTCGGCGGGGTGTCTCTGTACGCCGCGGCGGGGGCGACCCTCGCCCCAGGGGTTACCGTTACGCGTCCCATCATCGGCGGGGCCGGCAAGTACAAGGGAGCCGTAGGCGAGGCCGTGTCGACCAACCTCGGCGCAGACGGATGGACGCACGTCTTCCACATCTCCGTGCCCTCCTGACGACCAGCATGCCCCGCGTGGGGCTGCCCGGCCAGGCGACCCTGCGGCCGTGAGCGCTCAGCCCGACAAGGCGGCATTCAGGGCCGCAGTCGCCTCGGCGACGCACTGCGCATCCGACCGCGGCCGTGCCATCGAGGCCGAGCCGCCCGAGAAGCCCACGATCGCGGGGAACCCGAGCAGGCCCGTGAGCGGGTAGAACTCCGTCCAGCGCAAGGCCGCTGGCGAGCCGGCGGGCGCACCCGGGACCCCGCCACCTATGACTCCCAGGACGGTCACGTCGGGCCACCACTCCTCGTCGTACCGAAGCACGACCTTCTCCAGGTCTCCCGTGCGCATGGCAGAGATGGCCCGCGCGACCCGGTCGTCCATCGGCTCGATCGTGATGGCGCGTTCGCGCAGAAGAGACACCGGCACGGCGACTATCACCGCATCCGCAGCCTGGCTCGTGCCGTCCTCGAACCGCACCGTCGCACTCGCGCCGCTCACCGACACCGAGCGGACCGGGGCCCGCAGCCGAACGTCGAGGCCATCGACGAGCGCCTGCGGAATGCGCGCATAGCCACCACCGACGAAGGCGTCGGGCCCCCGCATGTCGAGGCCCTCTTCTGTAGCTCGCACGCCGAGGTCACTGGGCCCGAGCCCGTACTCCTGCGTCAGCTCGACCTCGGCCGCCCATGCCCCGAAGCGGTCATCGCGCCAGCCGTGGTCGCGCAGCCAGGTCGAGGCCGACGTGGCCAGCGGCGGCCAGGCATTCTCCATGCGCGACACGAGGCCGACCATGCGCTGCTGAGCGCGCTCGCCCGCCGGCGACCACCGGCCCGTCACGGTGTCGCGAGCCACGGAATCGTCGTAGTCGGTCGTCACCAGGCGAAGCGACAGCGTGCGGGCGAGCTCGGCCACGGGGTTGCCTGCCGTGCCGTGCACCCAGGCGGCACCGAGTTCGACCGGGGCTCCCCAGGCGGTGTCGGTGTGGATGCGTCCGCCGATGCGATCCCTGGCCTCGACGACGATGACGTCGACCCCGGCCTCGTGCAGCACTCGCGCGGCCGCCGCGCCTGCCATCCCTGCCCCGATGACGACGGCACGACGGGGGCGCACCCGTTCGACAAGCCGCTGGGCGGCCTGGACACCCGATTCATAGGCACCTGTTGTGGTGGCGGGCCAGTCAGAACTCGCGTACTCGCCCGCGAGGGCCACCCGGCCGCCGAGCAGGGCACCGGCCAGGACGCGTCGCACCTGGGGGCTGATGCCCGGTGCAAGCGCCGAATAGGCGCCGCGGGCCCAGGGGTCGGTGTCCCACCGGGTCACCATGGTCGCGACAGGAGCCGGAAAGCCGCGCGGGGTGGCCGCACGAGCGAGGGGCGCGGCCCCGAAAGCGGCGATCGAGGCCGCTGCGGCGGTGAGGAAGTCACGCCTGCGCATGCTCACGCCCGGCCCGCCCGTGCAGCAAGGCCCGTCCATGCCGCGCGAACCGAACGGCCGCACCTGCTCATGTGACTCCCCTGCATCGTCGCCAGGCGCCCATTGTGGCCGTTCGTGCGCATAACTTCACGGGGAGTCCCATGGGTCGCTAGCGTCGTCCCATGACAGTTCGCACGAGGACGTTCGCTGCCACCCTGGCCGTCGCTGCCGCGGCAGTCGTGACCGCTGCCACGGCCAACGCAGCCGTCGTGCCGGTCAACCCCGGTCCCATCGGCGCTGGCCGGCCGATCGTCGGCACCACGCAGAACCTGCCGCCGCTCACCGCGCAGCAGACCTATGACGCGGGCGATGGCTTCGACAGCTACATCATCGACTACTACGCCAGCGGCCAGGCGACCAAGGACCAGTCCGATATCTCGGCTGCGGCACTGAAGTGGGTGCGCACGTACGTCGACCGCTCCTGCGGCGGTGATGCGAAGAAGTGCAAGGCGATGGTCGTCTTCGACATCGACGACACGCTCGAGAGCACCTACGCGGTGAGCAAGAGCGACAACCCGCCCTTCAGCTACGACAACCAGGCCTGGTCGGATGCGCTCTCGGCCTGCCAGCTTCCGCTCAATGAGCCGGTCGCCGACTTCTACAAGGCCGTTCGCAAGCTGGGCCTGGCCATCGGCATCGTCACGGGGCGCAATCAGTCGCTGCGCGACGAGACAGCCACCTGCCTGCAGAAGCAGGGCATCTCCGGCTGGTACGAGCTGGTGACCCGCACCAGCGCGACGGCCGACCTCACGGCCGCGAAGTACAAGTCGCAGCAGCGGGCTGCCTGGGAGAAGAAGGGCTTCACCATCGTTGCCAGCATCGGCGACCAGGTCAGCGACATGGCGCTCGGCCACCTGCTGCGCGGGTTCTTGCTGCCGAACCCGATGTACATGATCCCGTAGCCACCGGCTCCAAACACCGCGATGCCTGGCGTCGTGTGGCAGTTTCAGG
>CAYFLP010000143.1:0-6493 GCA_964344045.1 uncultured Bifidobacteriaceae bacterium | reverse complement strand
GCCTTGCGCCTGCAGGATGCGGCGCATGATGTTGATCGAGGCGTCATGGCCGTCGAAGAGGCTGGCTGCAGTGACGAAGCGAACGGGGTGCTTCGGGCCCTCGGACACAGGTACTCCCTGGTTGTGCGGCGGAACGTCGGTGGTTCTGAGGCCATGCTGGGTACTGCCCCCAGTCGAGGGCCCGTGGTCGCGGACGCCCGTTACGGAGGACGGCAAATATTAGGATATCAAAGTTTCTGGTCGCTCCGAAAGGCGATTCACCGCATTCCACCTCCGCCCAGGTTTGACCCGGCAGCGGGGTCAAGTCCGGCGCAATTCGGACAAATAGGTGGGTCAAGCCAGGTTTCACCCAGCTGCCGGGTCAAACCTGGACGGGGGTTAGGCGAGGAGGGACTCGGCCAGGTGGCCGGCACTGGCGCGGAAGCGCACGGGGCCCAGGGTGCGGTAGCTGGCATCGAGCTCGAGCCGGTTGCGCGAGACCACTTCGAGGAGGGTGACCAGGGCAAGGCCGCCAATGGAGGCCTTCATCTTGTCGGATTCGGGCAGCAGCTGGCGGAAGGTGCGGGTCGCCCGGCGGGCGAGGTCGTTGCGGGTCTTGCGGCGGGTGGCCTCGCACGAGCTCGTCGAGCCCACGGACGTCACGAAGTAGACCCGGGCAGCCCGCTCGCGCTCCTCGACCCAGGTGAGCATCCGGTCGACGAAATGGGGGAGATCCTCGGCCGACTGGACCTCGCCAAGGGCCTCGGAGACCTCGTCCGCCCACCGGCCGGCGAACCCGGCGACGATCTCGTCGAGGATCTCGTCCTTGCTGGTGAAGTGGTAGTAGAACGCTGCCGGGGTCATGTTGCAGTGGGCGGCGATATCGGAGACGGCTATCTCGTCCGGTGGCTGGACGGCCAGCAGGTCGACCGCCGCCTCGAGAATCTCGTGGCGACGCGACGGCCGGTTAGCCGGGCGAGACGAGCGAGCCTTTGACATGATTTGGCATCCTTTCATAGGGATACCTCGAATGGCGGGGTCTCTCGCGGGCTTCAGGAGCGATGACGTGTCGGCGACCACTTCGGATTCGGCGGATTCGACCGTCGAGCTCGACGCTGCGGTGGATGCGGGCGCGGCGCTGGGCGCGGCGCTGGGCGAGGCTGCGGCCGTCGAGGCTGCGTCCAGCGAGCCAGCACCCGATGAACTCCCTTCCCGGCCGGCCCACCGGCCCTCCCGGCGCAGCGAGATCGTCCGCGCCGCCACGAATGTCTTCTCGCGGCTGACCTATGCCGAGGCCACCGTCGAGGACGTCGCGACCGAGTGCGGTGTCGCGCCGACGGCGGTCTACTACCACTTTGGCGGCAAGGAGGAGCTCTTCGACCAGGCCTTCGAATCCTGCCTGGCGGGGTTCAGCGCCATGGTCGACAGCGTGCGCTCGTCGGCGGCCGAGCTCGATGAGGCCGTGCTGCGCGAAGTGATCTACGCCGGATGGGCCTGGTGGCGGACGCATCCAGTCGAAGCGCGCTTCCTCACGCTCCACCTCAATGGCGCCACGCCGCAGTCACGTCGCATGTACCTGGCGTGGCTCGAGCGCCACGCGCAGCGGGCATTCGACTACCTGCCGGAGGAGGAGCGCGCTCTGCGCAGCTCGCGCAAGGCGCGCGAGCAGTACGCCGTGCGACTGCTCGGCAATCAATTCCTGAGCGCGCTGCTGCCCATCTCGCAGACGGCCTGGCTCGATGGCTCGCTGAGCCGGCTGCCCGTCGCGAAGGTCGAGTCTGCCCTTGCGGACATCCTCGTCCCGATCATGATGGGAGCCGGACAGCCCGATCCTTCTTGAGCTCCCACTTCGCGATCGAGCGAAGGTGGACCTGGTCGGGGCCGTCGAAGATCTTCAGCGCACGCTGCCAGCCGTACATCTTGGTCAGCGGCACGTCGTCGGAAATGCCCAGCCCGCCGTGGACCTGGATAGCCCGGTCGATGACATTGCAGGCGATGCGCGGTGCGATCACCTTGATGGCGCCGATCTCGGTCTTCGCGTACTTGGCGTTGCCCTGGTCGATCATCCACGCGGCCTTGAGCGTCAGCAGGCGGGCCTGCTCGATCTCGATGCGCGACTCGGCGATCCAGTCCATGACGTTCGCCTGATCGGCGAGCGGGCCGCCGAAGGCAACCCGGCTCTTCGAGCGCTCGACCATCATCTGCAGGGCGCGCTCGGCGGTGCCGATCGAGCGCATGCAGTGGTGGATGCGGCCCGGGCCCAGTCGCGCCTGGGCGATCATGAAGCCGTCGCCCTCCTCGGCAAGCAGGTTGGAGACGGGCACGCGCACGTTGTCGAACTCGACCCAGGCGTGGCCGTGCTGGTCCTGGCGTCCGAACACGGGCAGGGACCGGGTGATGCTCACTCCGGGGGTGTCGACGGGCACGAGCACCATCGACTGCTGGCGGTGAGTCGGGGCGGTGGGGTCGGTCTTGCCCATCGCGATGAGGATCTTGCAGCGAGGGTCGTTGGCCCCGCTGATCCACCACTTGGTGCCGTTGAGGACGTACTCGTCGCCCTCGCGCCGGATCTCCATGGTGATGTTGGTGGCATCGCTCGACGCGACATAGGGCTCGGTCATGGCGAATGCGGAGCGGATGGTGCCGTCGAGCAGCGGGTCGAGCCACTGCTTCTTCTGCTCGTCGGTGCCGAACAGGTGGATCGTCTCCATGTTGCCGCTGTCCGGGGCCTGGCAGTTGATCGCCTCGGGGAAGATGTCGACGCTCCAGCCGGAGATCTCGGCGAGCTGCGCGTACTCGACGTTCGTCAGGCCGCTGATATCCGGCAGGAACAGGTTCCACAGGCCCTTGGCGCGTGCCTCGCGCTTGAGCTCCTCGACGACGGGGGGCAGCGTGTGGTCATCGGGTCCGGCTGCGGCGCGGTAGGCGTCGTACTCCTTCTCGGCCGGGAGGACCCGCTCGTTGAGGAAGTCGGTCATCACCGCGGAGAGTTCTGCTGCCTTGGGGCTGGGCTTGAAGTCCACCGTCGTTCCGTCCTGTCGAGTCGGCTGCCTGATGACGCCTTCGTGGTTTCTTGACTCGTACTTTAGTAACGGCGGTATCCTCGCCGCTAGCCGGACGGGGAACCTGCCGGCGCTCCACGCACCTGCGACTGCTGAGGATGACGAGTGGCCGACGTTCCTGCGGATCTGCCCCTGGGCCCGATTGCCGAGATCGCTGCGAGCGACCCCGACGCAGTCGCCCTCGTCGATGCTCTCTCCGTGCGCACCTGGTCGCAGGCGGCTGCCGAGATGCGCGCCGCCGCTGCGGCGATGCTGTCCGCGGCACCGGAGCCTGCGCAGAGGTGGGGCGTGTTCGGCGACAACTTCGCGCCGACGCTGATCGCGCACGCGGCGGCGGTCATGGCGGGCGTCGGCGCGGTCGCCGTCTCGCGCCAGCTCACCCTCCCCGAACTGCGCGACCAGATCGAGGACGCGAACATGGTCGCGCTCGTCGCGGGTCCCGGCAGCGCCCCTGTCGCCCTTGCCGCCCTGGGCGAGGGGCTCGTCAGCACGGTAGTGCTGCACTCGGGCGCGGCCTCCGATGCCGTCGGCGCAGTGCAGTGGCCGGACTGGATCTCCTCGGCACCCGCTGCTGCCGGCTTCACCGACCGCCCTGCCAATCCGGCGATGGTCTACACGTCGGGCACCACCGGAAGGGCACGCGGCACGAAGACCCGCTGGGTGCTCGCACCGGTCTCCACCCACCGCGAATACCTCGCCAAGCTCCGCGAGCGCGCCCAGTTCCCGGACGGGCCGCACATCGTCGTCGGGCCCCTGCAGCACAACGGGCCGCTTACCTCGATGCGCCACCTCCTGCTCGGCCGGCCGGTCGTCGTCGTCAACAAGTTCGACGGGGCCGAGGTCCTCCGGCTCATCGACGAGTACTCGGTCACGTCGTCGGTCATGGTTCCGACGCACTTCCAGCGCCTGCTCGCCGTCGACCCGGACGTGCGTGCGAAGTACGACGTGAGCAGCATGAAGATGATCGCCCACACCGGCTCCGCCTGCCCCGCTGACGTCAAGCGGGCCATGATCGAGTGGTTCGGGCCGGTCCTCATCGAGTCCTACGGCGGCTCGGAGTCGGGCACGCTGTGCCGCATCACCTCGACCGAATGGCTCGAGCACCCGGGCTCGGTCGGCAAGGCTGTCGAGCCGTTCACGGTCGTGGTCGTCGACGAGGAGGGCTACGACCTGCCCGTCGGCCAGACCGGCATCCTCGCCTTCGAGGCACCCGAGGGCTACGGGCCTACCTACCACCAGGATCCGGAGAAGACGGCGAAGGCTTATGTCCGGCCAGGGGCATTCACCCTGGGCGACATGGGCCATGTGGACGAGGAAGGCTTCATCTTCATCACCGACCGGATGTCCGACATGGTCGTCAGCGGCGGCGTCAACCTCTATCCGTCCGAGAGCGAGAACGCCCTTCGCCAGCACCCGAAGGTCGCGGACGTAGCCGTCATCGGCATCCCGCACCCCGACCTGCACGAGCAGCTCCTCGCGCTGATCGTCCCGGTCGACCCGGCCGACCCGCCGCAGCCTGCCGAGCTCGAGGCGTTCTGCCGCGACCTGATCTCTGCCTACAAGATCCCGCGCGCCTACGAGCTCATCGACGAGCTCCCGCGCAATGAGATGCAGAAGGTCGACAAGAAGGCACTTCGGCGCCCGTACTGGGACTCTGACCGCACTATCGGCGGCTGACCGCCAGAACAGGGGAGTGCAATGCTCAAGGGAATCGCCGGACGCACGGCAGTGGTGACGGGCGCGGCGGGAGGCATCGGGTCCGCCACCTGCCGGCGGCTGCATGCCGAGGGCGCCAACATCGTTGCCGTCGACCTGGACGAGCGAGGGCTCTCGACGCTGGCTGGTGAGCTCGGCGACCGCGTGCTCACCGTCCACGCCGATGTGACGAGCGCCGAGGACACCGCCCGATACTTCAAGGCCGCCGTCGACACCTTCGAGACCGTCGACATGTTCCATGCCAACGCAGGCGTGGAGAGCAAGGTCATCCCCATCGCCGCATTCGACCTCGCCGACTTCGAGAAGGTCTTCGCGGTGAACGTGCGCAGCGCCTTCCTCGGCTCGGCCGAGGCCGTGCGCATCATGATGGGCCAGCCCGACCGCGGCAAGATCGTGTTCACCGCGTCGATCGCGGGCCTCAAGGGAGATCCTGGCGTCTCGGTGTACTGCGCCAGCAAGCATGCGGTGGTGGGACTTGCCCGGTCGATCATGAAGGAGTGCGGGCCCCTGGGCATCCGCGTGAACGTCGTCGCACCCGGCCCCGTCGAGACGCGCATGATGCGCCCGCTCGAGGAGGGCCTGGCCGCGCTCATGGGAACCGATGCGGCTGGCTTCCAGGCGGCCCTGAGCACGGCGATCCCGCTGGCCCGCTATGCCGAGGCCGACGAGATCGCTGCGACGACTGCATGGCTGCTCAGCGACGAGGTGCCGTACATGCACGGCGAGATCGTGACGGTGGGCGGAGGCCTGTACCCGTGAGGGTCGGACTCGCGCTGCCGCAACTGGGGCCGCATGCCGATGCGCGAGCGGTTCGCGGGTTCGCCGAGCGCGCCGAGGAGCGCGGCTTCGGGCACCTGTTCGTGCAGCAGCACCTCTTCTATCCCCACGAGGTCGTGTCGGGCTACTCGGCTCGCCCCGGATTGGCGGTGCCCGAGGCGTACCGATCGGTGCTGCAGCCCCTGGAGCTCCTGGGAGTGGTCGCCGGCTGGACGTCGGAGATCATCCTCGGCACCAGCATCCTCGTCGCCGGCTACAACCGTCCGGTCGACCTGGCCCAGCGCATCACGACGCTCGACGTGCTCTCGGGCGGTCGCACGGTGTTCGGGTTCAGCGTCGGCTGGTCGGACGAGGAGCACGCTCAGTACGACGTCGACCCGCGCACCCGTGGCAAGCGCGCGGGCGAGCTCATCGATGCCATGAAGGCCTGCTGGGGGCCGAACCCGGTGTCGTACGAGGGCGAGTTCTTCTCGATTCCGACGTCGGACGTGAACCCCAAGCCCGTGCAGCGGCCGCATCCGCCCCTCATGTCGGGCATGCGCTCGGAGGTCGGCCTCAAGCGCACTGCAGAGCAGTTCGACTGGTGGAATCCGGCATCGGGCACCCTGGAGCAGCACCTGGCGACCATGCAGCAGCTCGCTGGCATGCGCCCTGCGCACCTGGAGCCGCTCAAGATGTGCTGGAACCTGTTCACCGATCCGCCGGTCATCGTCGCCAACCTGAGGCCGCTGAGCGTCGACGAACTGTGCGAGCAGGTCGCTGCCGCGGCCGCGGCAGGTGTCGATGCGGTATCCGTCGACGCCAACTTCGATCCGACCATCACCAGCCCGGATGCATGGCTAGCGGTCCCTGACCGGCTCTCCCCGCTGCTCGACGCAGCCCGTCGCTGAGAAGAAGGGTTCGTCGTGACTCGTCTGGAAGACCGGGCTGCGATCGAGCAGCAGATGTTCACGTATGCC
>CAYFLP010000142.1:3612-6568 GCA_964344045.1 uncultured Bifidobacteriaceae bacterium | reverse complement strand
GGGCGGCGGCCTCGGCGGCGAGCTGCGCGGCGAACGGCGTGGACTTGCGGCTTCCCTTGAAGCCGACCTGACCAGCGCTCGCCCAGGAAATCACCGCACCCGTGGGATCGGTGATGGAAACGATCGTGTTGTTGAACGTGCTCTTGATGTGAGCGTGGCCGTGGGCCACGTTCTTCTTCTCCTTGCGGCGGACCTTCTTGGCCGCGCCAGCCTTCTGGTTCTTGGGAGCCATGAACTAAATCTCCAAAAGTCTCTCGTTGGCGAGTGGCCGCGGCCTACTTGCCGGCCTTCTTCTTGCCGGCGACGGTCTTGCGCGGGCCCTTGCGCGTGCGCGCATTGGTGTGGGTGCGCTGGCCGCGCACGGGAAGGCCCTTGCGGTGACGCAGGCCCTGGTAGCAGCCGATCTCGACCTTGCGGCGGATGTCAGCGGCAACCTCGCGGCGAAGGTCGCCTTCGACCTTGAGGTTCTCGTCGATCCAGTCGCGAAGCGCGATGGTCTGCTCCTCGGTGAGATCCTTGGAGCGCAGGTCCGGGCTGATGCCGGTGTCCGCGAGTGCGCGGGCAGCCTGCGAACGGCCAATGCCGTAAATGTAAGTAAGCGCCACCGCCATGCGCTTGTCGCGCGGCAGGTCGACGCCAACGAGTCGTGCCATGAGGCGTTCTCTCTTCTGTGTCGTCCACGAGGTGTCGGGAGCGGTACCAACCCTGCCCGCCAAGGCAGGTCCCCGGCCTCGTGACCGGGGGTGTCGTCCGCGGCTGGCACGCCAGCGCGCGGGGTCGGGTACTGCTTATGTTGCGGTAGTCCGGGTTGTCTCCCCGCCTACCTCGTCAGTGCTAGGACTAGCCCTGACGCTGCTTGTGGCGAACGTTCTCGCAGATCACCATGACGCGACCGTGGCGACGGATGACCTTGCACTTGTCGCAGATCTTCTTGACGCTCGGCTGCACCTTCATGATGGCTCTTTCGGTCGTTCGGTCTGATGAAAGTTCGTGCTGGTACTACTTGTAGCGGTAGACGATGCGGCCGCGGGTGAGGTCGTACGGCGACAACTCCACGACGACGCGATCATCCGGAAGGATGCGGATGTAGTGCATCCGCATCTTCCCGCTGATGTGGGCGAGCACCTTGTGCCCGTTGTCGAGCTCTACGCGGAACATGGCGTTCGGCAGGGACTCGATGATCGTGCCCTCGAGCTCGATCGCTCCGTCCTTCTTGCCCATGCCCTCTGCTTTCGCGTGTAAATCGACGAGTGCTGGTACCGGGAAACCGCGCACGAAAACGCCCCCGGAATCCCGGGTGCGCAGGCGTGGAGGCGGGGAAGCCTGAAACCAACCAGGAGAGTCTATGGGGTGCTCCCCCAAACCTCCTAATCGGCCCCCGATTGCCGGCTTCCTCGCCCACCATTTGACCCCACTCCTGGGTCAATTTGCAGGACACGCCGATAGAAGAGGTCTTCGGGGTCCACTTGACCCAGGAGTGGGGTCAAATGGCGGGAGGGGTTAGAGCTGGGTGTGCTCGAGGGTGGTCAGCACCCACGGACCCGCCTCGGTGATCGCGACGGTGTGCTCCCAATGGGACGCGACGGACTTGTCCGCCGTCACCACGGTCCAATCGTCATCGAGTACCTGCACCACCGGCGACCCCAGCACGGCCATGGGCTCGATCGCGAGCACCATGCCTTCCTTCAGCACAGGGCCGCGGCCGGGCGAGCCGTAGTTGAGGATGTGCGGGTCCATGTGCATGCGGGTCCCGATGCCGTGCCCGCCGTACTCCTGCACGATGCCGTAGCGCCCCGACGTGCGCAGGCTGGTCTCGATGGCATGGCTGATATCGGTGAGGCGCGCCCCCACGCGTGCAGCGCGCAGGCCCGCCCAGAGGGATTCACGCGTCGCCTCCGACAGCGCATGCACCTCGGGCCGCACAGCGCCCACTTCGACGCTGATGGCCGCGTCGCCGTGCCAGCCATCGACGACGGCGCCGAAATCGAGCGAGATCAGGTCGCCCTCGCGCAGGACGCGCCCGCCAGGAATGCCGTGGACCACTTCCTCGTTCACCGAGGCGCACAGCACCCGCGGGTAGCCGTGATATCCCAGGAAGTTCGACGTGGCGCCATGCTCGTCGAGAACGGCGGCAGCGATGTCGTCCAGGTCGTCAGTGCTCACGCCGGGTGCGACCGCAACGCGCATCGCCTCGAGGGCATGGGCGACGACCAGGCCAGCCTGGCGCATCACGGCCAGTTGGTCAGCCGACTTGATCTCGATGCCGGACTTGCGCTTGAACACGGCTGGACGCGACTACTGCGCGACGATGCCGAGAGCGGCGAAGATGCGCGCGGTGACCTCGTCGATGGCCCCGAGGCCATCTACCTGCACGAGCAGGCCGTGGTCGCGGTAGAGCGCCGTCAGCGGTGCCGTCTGCTCGGAGTAGACCTCCAGGCGGCGGCGCACTACATCCTCGGTGTCGTCGCTGCGGCCCTGCTCGGCGGCGCGCTTCAGCAAGCGGGTAACGACCTCATCTGTGTCAGCAGTGATCTCCACGACGAAGTCGAGCTTCTCGCCAGCCGAGTTCAGCATGGCGCTCAGCTCGCCCACCTGCTCGACCGTGCGGGGGTACCCGTCGAGCAGGAAGCCCGGACGGCAGTCATCCTGCGACAGGCGATCGCGGACCATGGCATTGGTGACGCCGTCAGGCACGTACTCGCCGGCATCCATGTAGCGCTTGGCCTCGATGCCCAGCGGGGTGCCCTGCGAGACATTGGCGCGGAAGATGTCGCCCGTGGAGATGTGCGGGATGCCGAGAGCCGCTGAGATGCCGACGGCCTGCGTGCCCTTGCCGGCACCAGGGGGACCCATCAGGACGATGCGCATCAGCTCAGGAACCCTTCGTAGTTGCGCTGCTGAAGCTGCGCCTCGATCTGCTTGACCGTGTCGAGACCCACGCCGACCATGATCAGCA
>CAYFLP010000142.1:0-3602 GCA_964344045.1 uncultured Bifidobacteriaceae bacterium | reverse complement strand
CGACCGGCAGGACCGCAATGGACGCGAGATACAGCGAGCCGGGAGCCGTCAAACGATTGAGCACGTACGAGAGATAATCGGCGGTGGGCTTGCCCGCGCGAATGCCGGGAATGAAGCCGCCGTACTTCTTCATGTTGTCGGCCACCTCAACCGGGTTGAAGGTGATCGACACGTAGAAGTAGCAGAAGAAGACGATGAGCAGGAAGTAGATGGTCGCGTACATCGAGCCACTGCCCTTGGCGAGGTGTTGCTGCACCCACATGGCCCATGACGCCTGGCTGCCTGTCAACTGGACGAGGAGCACGGGCAGGAACAGCAGGCTGGAGGCGAAGATGACCGGGATGACGCCCGCCATGTTCACCTTCAGCGGGATGTACGTAGAGGTGCCGCCGTACATGCGCCGACCGACCATGCGCTTGGCGTACTGCACGGGGATGCGGCGCTGCGCCTGCTCGACGAAGACCACGAAGCCGATGACGGCGACGCCGACCAGGACGGTCAGCGCGAAGGTGAACGGCCCCTGGCTGCCCCAGATCCCGGCGAACTGCGCGGGGACGGTGGCGATGATCGACGTGAAGATGATGACCGACATGCCGTTGCCGACGCCGCGCTCGGTGATGAGCTCGCCGAACCACATGATCATCGAGGTGCCGGCCGTCATGACGATGATCATGACCATCATGACCCACACCGACGTGTTGGGGATGATCTGCTCGTTGCACCCGTTGAACAAGGCGCCGGGCGTGCGGGCCAGCGACAAGATCGCGGTGGACTGCAGGATCGCCAGGCCGATGGTCACGTAGCGGGTGTACTGCGTGATCTTGGCCTGCCCTGCCTGGCCATCGGCCTTCAGGTGCTCCAGCCGCGGGATCACTACCGTGAGCAACTGCAGGATGATGCTCGCCGTGATGTACGGCATGATGCCGAGGGCGAAGACGGACAGCTGCAGCAGCGCACCGCCGCTGAAGAGGTTGATCAGCGCGTAGACCGAGTTGTCCTGCACCACGTCGACGCATCGTTGGATCGCCGAGTAGTCGACGCCGGGGGTCGGCAGGACCGAACCGAGGCGGTACAGGGCGAGCAGGCCGAGCGTGAAGAGGATCTTCTTGCGCAGGTCCGGCGTACGCAGGGCAGCCCCGAACGCACTGATGTGCACTGTGCCTCCTGCTAGGTCAAGTTCGGTGTGGGTCGGTGGCCGAGCTCTAGAGCTCGGTCACCGATCCGCCGGCAGCGACGATCTTGTCACGGGCAGTGGTCGAGAACGCGTCAGCGGTGACCTGAACCTTGACCGTGATGTCGCCCTGGCCGAGAACCTTGACCAGCTGGCCCTTGCGAACCGCGCCCTTGGCAACCAGGTCGGCAACCGTGACAGCGCCGCCCTCGGGGAACAGCTTGTTGATCATGGCCACGTTCACGACCTGGTACTCGGTCGAGAACGGGTTCTTGAAGCCCTTGAGCTTCGGCAGGCGCATGTGCAGCGGCATCTGGCCGCCCTCGAACCGGGCCGGGACCTGGTAGCGCGCCTTGGTGCCCTTGGTGCCACGGCCAGCGGTCTTGCCCTTGGAAGCCTCGCCACGGCCCTTGCGGGTCTTGGGGGTCTTCGCTCCGGGTGCCGGACGCAGGTGATGAACCTTGAGTGCCATGGTCAGTCGACCTCCTCAACGACAACGAGGTGCCGTACGACGTTGACCATGCCACGGATCTCGGGCCGGTCTTCCTTGACGACAGTGTCGCCGATCCTCTTCAGGCCGAGCGAGCGCAGCGAGTTGCGCTGGTTGCTCGTGCCGCCGATCTCGGACTTCTTCTGGGTGATCTTCAGACGCGACATCACGCACCAGCCCCTGCACGCGCGCGCAGCAGGCCGGCAGGAGCGACATCCTCCAGCGGCAGGCCACGGCGGGCGGCAACTGCCTCAGGAGCCTCGAGGCCCTTGAGCGCGGCAACCGTCGCATGGACGATGTTGATGGCGTTGTCGGAGCCCATCGACTTGCTCAGCACGTCATGGACGCCGGCGCACTCGAGCACGGCGCGCACCGGGCCGCCGGCGATGATGCCGGTACCGGGAGCGGCCGGGCGCAGCATGACCACGCCAGCAGCAGCCTCGCCCGTGATGGGGTGCGGGATCGTGCCCTGGATGCGCGGGATGCGGAAGAAGTGCTTCTTCGCCTCCTCGACGCCCTTGGCGATAGCGGCCGGAACTTCCTTGGCCTTGCCGTAGCCCACGCCCACCATGCCGTCGCCGTCGCCGACGACTACCAGTGCGGTGAAGCTGAAGCGACGGCCGCCCTTGACGACCTTGGCCACGCGGTTGATCGCAACGACTCGCTCGACGAATGCGGACTTCTCCTCGCGGGGACCGCGCTCCTTGCGGTCCCGGCGATCGCCAGCGCCACCACTGCGGCGCGACGTCTCAGACATGAGTTACCTCTTCCTCGTTCGCTTACGTCGTTAGAAGGTCAGGCCGGCTTCGCGGGCACCATCGGCCAGCGCAGCGACTCGTCCGTGGTACTTGTTTCCGCCGCGGTCGAAGACGACAGTCTCGACACCGGCCTTCTTGGCGCGCTCGGCGACCAGCTGGCCGACCTTGCGGGCCTTGGCGGTCTTGTCGCTGGATGCCGACCGGAGGTCGGCCTCCATGGTCGAGGCCGATGCGAGGGTCACGCCCTGCGCATCGTCGACGACCTGAACGACCATGTGACGCGCGGAACGGGTCACGACCATGCGCGGACGCTCGGCGGTGCCGGCGACCTTCTTGCGCACGCGGAGATGACGACGGGCGCGACCAGTCGAGGACTTGGTGCCCGTGCCGAGCTTGGGAGCGAAGGAAGTCATCACTTACCAGCCTTTCCGGCCTTGCGGCGAACGACCTCGCCCTCGTACCGCACGCCCTTGCCCTTGTACGGCTCCGGCTTGCGGATCTTGCGGATGTTGGCAGCGACCTCGCCGACCTTCTGCTTGTCGATGCCGATCACCTTGAACTTGATCGGGCTCTCGACCTCGAAGCTGATGCCCTCGGGCGCCTTGACGACGACCGGGTGGCTGAAGCCGAGCTGGAATTCCAGGTCGGTTCCCTTGGCGGCGACGCGGTAACCGGTACCGACGATCTCCATGCCCTTGGAGAAGCCCTCGGTGACGCCGATGACCATGTTGGAGACCAGGGTGCGGGTCAGGCCATGGCGGGCCTTGGAGTCGCGCTCGTCATCGGGACGAGTGACGACGAGTGCGCCCTCCTCCTGGGCCACGACGATGGGCTCTGCGACGACCATCGTCAGCGTGCCCTTGGGGCCGGTGACGGTGATTTCGCGACCATCGATCGTGGCGGTGACGCCGGAGGGGATGGTGATGGGCTGACGGCCAATGCGTGACATGTCAGGCCTCCCTTACCAGACGTAGGCGAGGACTTCCCCACCTACGCCCTTCTGTGCGGCCTGACGGTCGGTCAGCAGACCCGACGACGTCGAGAGGATGGCGATGCCGAGGCCGCCGAGAACGCGCGGGAGCGCCGTGCTCTTCGCGTATACGCGAAGGCCGGGCTTCGACACGCGGCGAAGGCCTGCGATCGAGCGCTCACGCGAGGGGCCGTACTTCAGGTCAAGGACGAG
>CAYFLP010000141.1:0-6648 GCA_964344045.1 uncultured Bifidobacteriaceae bacterium | reverse complement strand
GGGCAGATCTTCAAGTACTTCGCGGGTGTCGCGCTTCAGCCCCATGGCCTAGCAGTCGATTCCGTCCGCCCCGGCATCGACGTGAGCGTCACTCGCGAGCCGGTCGGCGTCGTTTCCGTCATCACGCCGTGGAACTTCCCGATTGCCATCCCTGCCTGGAAGATCGCCCCTGCGCTCGCCTTCGGCAACACCGTGGTGTTCAAGCCGGCGGACCTCGTGCCCGCTTCGGCGTGGGAGCTGGTCGACATCCTCCACCGGGCCGGCCTGCCTCCGGGCGTGCTCAACCTGGTGCTCGGCCGCGGCTCTCAGGTGGGCCCGGTGCTCACGGGCGACCCGGAGGTCAGCGCGGTGACGTTCACTGGCTCCATCTCGACGGGGCGCTCGATCGCGATGTCGACAGCGGGCACGGGCCGCAAGCTGCAGCTCGAGCTCGGCGGCAAGAATCCGCTCGTCGTGACGGACGAGGCCGATCTCGCCATCGCCGTCGAGTGCGCGCTCCAGGGCGGCTTCGGCTCGACCGGGCAGCGATGCACCGCATCGTCCTTCCTCGTTGTCACGCGGGGCATCCACGACCGCTTCATCGACGCGATGGAGCAGCGCATGCGCACCTGGCGCGTGGGCGATGCGCGCGAGGCCGGAATCGACATGGGACCCGTCGTCGACCAGTCGCAGCTGGCCACGGATGTCGACTACATCGAGGTGGCCCAGCGCGAGGGCGCACAGCTCATCCGTGGGCGTGAGCCGGAGGCATCGCGTGGAGGCCACTACCTCGCGCCCGTGCTCGCCGTAGGCACCGCTGTCGGCCAGCGCATCAACACCGAGGAGGTCTTCGGCCCGGTCATGTCGGTGATCGCCGTGGACGACTACGCCGAGGCCCTCGCCGCTGCCAACTCCAGCACCATGAACCTGTCGGCGGGCATCGTCACGCGCGACCTGGCGCAGGCGGCCGATTTCCGGCGCCGGTCCAAGGCCGGCATGGTGATGGTGAACCTCCCCACCGCTGGAGTCGACTTCCACGTTCCGTTCGGCGGGCGCGGGGAGAGCAGCTTCGGGCCGCGCGAGCAGGGCACGGCCGCCGTGGAGTTCTTCACGGTGTCGAAGACGGCCTACACGTTGCCAGGCATCGCCTGACACCCGGCAATAGCATGCGGGCATGAGCGAAGGTTTCCCCTCGGCCTACCTCCGGGACATCTACACGGAGGCACCGTCCAGTGACGATTCCCTGGCCAACCTGGGCCCCTTGGCTGCACTGGCTGGCACCTGGGAGGGCGCGGCTGGCACCGACGTGCATCCGGTCGACGGTGGCGCCGAGACGCAGGCGTACGTCGAGAGATGGACCTTCGAGGTCATGGACGCCCAGGCCAACGGACCGCAGGTGTACTACGGGCTGCGATACCACCAGCACGTCACCAAGCCCGGCGAGGCAGAGACCTTCCATGACCAGGTCGGATACCTGCTGTGGGAGCCGGCGACCGGCGACCTCGTCATGACCCTCGCGATCCCTCGCGCGCAGGTGGCGATGGCAGGCGGCCACGCCGAACCGGAAGCGAGCGCCTTCACCCTCCACGCGCACGAGGACGACGCGCACTTCAGCATTCGCTCGGCGCCGTTCCTCGATGCTGCCTTCCGCACGTCGTCGTGGAGCATCGCCGTCCAGGTGCACGGCGACGAGTTCCGGTACGAGCAGACGACCACGCTGCATCCCCTTGACCCAGGGGAGCCGTTCGCTCACACGGATGCGAACACCCTGCGACGGGTCGCTCCTGCTCCGGCGAACCCACGTGCCGGAGGCCCGGTCGGGCGCTAGTGCCCGAGGAAGCGTCCCATCGCCCGCGCCGCGATCGATGGCCGCCCGGTCCTGGACTCCGTGGCATCAGCGTGCGTCATGGCCCGTAGCCCGGCGTTGGCGCCGAGCCAGCGCAGGGGCTCGGGCTCCCAGCGGGGGGAGCGGTGCCCCACCCAGGGGAGTGTCACCAGGTCGGTCTGGCGTCGCAGGACGAGGTCGGCGAGCGTGCGGCCGCCGAGGTTGCTCGTCGTGACTCCGTCGCCTACGTAGCCGCCGCACCTGCCCAGCCCGGTCGCAGGGTCGAAGTCGACGGAGGCCCACCAGTCGCGCGCAATGCCGAGCGGGCCGCCCCAGGCGTGGGTCACACGGGCACCTGACACGGCGGGGAACATGTCTCGCACGACCTCCCACAGTCCCCGGTGCACTGCCTCATTGCGGTCGTGGTTGTCGGAGATGCGCGAGCCGAGGTGATAGGGGGCCCCTCGGCCGCCGAAGGCCAGGCGATCATCCGCGGTGCGCTGGCCGTAGACGATCAGGTGCCTTCCGTCGGAGAAGGTGGGCCGTCCCTCGAGCCCGATCTCGCGCCACGTTGCGGCAGGCAGGGGCTCGGTCGCGATCATGAGCGAGTACACGGGTGCGAGATCGCGCTGCATGCCGCTCAACGACTTGCTGTAGGCCTCGGTTGCGCGAAGGACGATCGGGGCCCTGACCGTGCCCCCCTGGGTGCGCACGAGGCCTGCGCTGATCTCGGTGGCCGCAGTGCGCTCGTAGATGCGTGCGCCGCGGCGAGCCACGGTGCGTGCGAGGCTTCGCACCAGCCTGGCAGGGTGCACGGCAGCGCAGTGAGGGGTGTAGGTGGCGCCCATCGCATCAGTCATGCGTCCCAGGGCCAGGGCTTCGTGCCTGTCCAGGAGTGCGTAGTCGTCGGCGCCGAAGCCGAACCCCCGCCAGGTGTCGATCTCCTGCTTCGCCCTGGCCCATTGCTGCGCGCTGCGCGCGTACACGACCGTGCCGCCCTTGTGCCAGCCCGCGTCCCATCGCTCGGCCGTGATGACTCGCGCGATCTCGTCGATCGACGCCTGCATGGTGCGTGCCATGCGGATGGCTTCGTCCCGACCGGCAGCGCGCGTCATGGTGGCCATGCTCGCGGGAAAGAGCGCTGACGCCCATCCTCCGTTGCGCCCGCTGGCCCCGAAGCCCGCGGCCTGTGCCTCGACGATCGCGACTCTCAGGCTCGGATCTGCCTCGAGCAGGTAGTACGCGGTCCAGAGCCCGGTGTAGCCGGCTCCGACGATCGCCACGTCGGCGTCGATGTCGCCGGCCAGCTCGGTGCCGAGCGGTTCGCGCAGGTCAGGCGGCAGGGTGTCCCACCACATGGACACCCAGGAGTAGTCCGGTGCCGGGGAGCTCACCGCGCCCAGGCCCGGACCCCTGCCGGCACGTCGGCCGCGCAGTAGGCAGCAGTCACCGGCTCCCCGAACGACTCCGTCATGGGCACGACACCGCACCACATGCCGGGGAAGGCCTCGTTGTCCTCGGGCAGGTCCTGGGGGTCGCCGGTACGCACCTTGGCCGAGCACTCGTCGAGCGTGAGCTCCAGGACGAGAGTCGCTGCGATCTCCTTCGCAGTCGGGGCGCGGTAGCCGGCCCACCGGCCAGGGGTGAGGTGCTCGGTGATGGCCTCGAGTGCATCGACCGCCTCCGCCCCGTCGAGGACTCGGCAGGTGCCCAGGGCGACCACGGAACGGTAGTTCATGCTCGACTCGAAGGCACTGCGCGCGACGACCAGGCCATCGAGGCAGGTCACGGTCAGGCAGCAGGGGGCGCCTGCGGCAAGCCCGCGCATGAGGCGTGATCCGGACGAACCGTGGAACACGACCGAATCGCCCATGCGAGCGAAGGCCACGGGGAGCACGAACGGCTGCTCGCCGTCCGCAAGGCCCAGGTGCGCGATGAGGGCTGCATCGAGGATCTCGTGCACTGTCTCCATGTCGCTGACGGCGCGCTCGGGCAGGCGGCGGATGCGGGTGCGGTCCGTCGAGCCGGGATGGGCGCTGCTGGATGTCACAGGATGCTCCAAGCTTCCGTGAGCACCGAGCGAAGGATCTGCTCGATCTCGTCGAATTGGGTCTGGTCGGCAATGAGCGGGGGACTCAGCTGCACGACAGGCTCCCCGCGGTCGTCCGCCCGACAGTACAGCCCTGCCTCGAAGAGCGCCTTCGACAAGAAGCCGCGCAGGAGCCGCTCTGCCTCATCGTCCGTGAAGGTCTCCTTCGTCGTCTTGTCCTTGACGAGTTCGAGCGCGTAGAAGTAGCCCATGCCGCGAACGTCCCCGACCAGCGGCAGGTCGCGCAGGCGTTCGAGAGTGGTGCGAAACGCGTCCTCGTGTGCCAGGACATGCTGCACGAGGCCCTCGCGCTCGAACAGGTCGAGGTTCGCCAGCGCCACGGCGGCCGAGACGGGATGCCCGCCCCAGGTGTAGCCGTGCAGGAAGGTGTTGGTGCCCACGGTGAAGGGCTCGAACAACCGGTCGCTCGCGATCATCGCGCCCATGGGCGCATAGCCGGAGGTCATGCCCTTCGCGCACGTGATGATGTCGGGAGTCACCCCGAACCTGTCCATGGCGAACATGGCCCCGATGCGCCCGAAGGCCGTGATGGTCTCGTCGGCAACCAGCAGCACGTCGTACTGATCGCAGATCTCCCGCACGCGCTGCAGGTAGCCGGGCGGGGGCACGAAGCAGCCGCCTGAGTTCTGCACCGGCTCCAAGAACACGGCGGCCACGGTCTCGGGGCCCTCGAACTCGATCTCCTCCGCGATGCGCTCGGCCGCCCACTGCCCGAAGGCATGCTCATCGTGCGAGAGGTCCTGGGGCGCACGGTAGAAGTTGGTGTTCGGCACCTTGAGGGCGCCGGGCACGAGCGGCTCGAAGGGCTCCTTGGCCGGGGGGATGCCCGTGATGGCCAGGGCCCCGTGCGGTGTCCCGTGATAGGCGACGAAGCGGCTGATCACCTTGTGCTTGTTGGCATGGCCGGTGAGCTTGAAGTACTGCTTGGCCAGCTTCCAGGCCGATTCGACGGCCTCGCCGCCACCGGTGGTGAAGAAGACGTGGTTCAGGTCGCCCGGTGCGTAGGCGGCCAGCCGGTCGGCAAGCTCGATGGCGCGCGGGTGCGCATACGACCAGATCGGGAAGAACGCGAGCTCCTCGGCCTGCGCAGCGGCGGCCGCCGCCAGTTCCTTGCGCCCGTGGCCGGCCTGGACGGTGAACAGGCCCGAGAGCCCGTCGAGGTACCTGCGGCCCTTGTCGTCCCAGACGTAGCAGCCCTCGCCTCGCACGATGATGGGCACCTGCTCGCCGTCCTGGGCGTAGGCCGAGTGACGGGTGAAGTGCATCCACAGGTGGTCGCCGGCGCTGTGAGCATCCATGCAGCCATCCTCGCCACCATTTCCGGGCGCCGCAAGGGAATCGCCGCATGGGCGAATGCATCCATCCCGGGGCCTGGTCGGATTACGCTTCGGGGAGGCACGCATCCGAGTGCACGGAGATGATCGGAGTCATTGGTGAGCGGCATCAGGAAGATCGAGAACTTCATCGCCGGCGAGAGCGTCGCGGCAGCTGACGGCCGTACTAGCCCGGTGGTGAACCCGACGACCGGAGAGGTCTTCGCGGAGGCGGCCATGAGCTCGGCAGCCGACGTCGAGCGCGCCTACGTCGCCGCCGACCGGGCCTTCGCCGAGTGGCGTGAGACCACGCCGGGAGAACGGCAGGCGGCCTTGTTGAAGATCGCCGATGCACTGGAGTCGCACGCCGACGAGCTCGTCGCACTCGAGAGCGAGAACACGGGCAAGCCGATCCCCGTCACCATGTCGGAGGAGATCCCTCCGATGATCGACCAGATCCGCTTCTTCGCTGGTGCTGCCCGGGTGCTGGAGGGCCGCTCTGCTGGCGAGTACATGCGCGGCTTCACGTCGATCATCCGTCGCGAGCCCGTGGGCGTCGTCGGCCAGGTGGCCCCCTGGAACTACCCGATGATGATGGCGGTCTGGAAGTTCGCCCCTGCCATCGCCGCGGGGAATACCGTCGTGATCAAGCCCAGCGACACCACTCCTGTCACGACGGTTCGCATGGCGCAGATCATCGCCGAGGCAGGTGCGCTTCCCGCAGGCGTGCTGAACGTCGTATGCGGCGACCGCGACACGGGCCGCAGCATGATCGAGAACAAGATCCCCCAGATGGTGTCGATCACCGGTTCCGTGCGAGCTGGCATGCAGGTGGCCGAGACGGCAGCGCGCGATGTCAAGCGAGTCCACCTGGAACTCGGCGGCAAGGCCCCCGTGGTGATCTTCGACGACGCCGATGTCGCCGCCGCGGCCGAGTGGCTGGCTGTTGCGGGGTACTTCAATGCCGGCCAGGACTGCACGGCCGCGACTCGGATGATCGTCGCGGACGGCGTCTATGACGACTTCGTCGCGGCCCTGTCGGAGCAGGCCGCGGCGACTGCCACGACCCTTGCCGATGGCCCGGAGGGCGAGGGGCTGGTCCCGCCGGTCAACAATGCCAACCAGCTCGACCGCGTGCTCGGGTTCATCGACCGCGTCCCGTCGCATGCCCGCATCACGGCAGGCGGCTCGCGCCAGGGCGAGCGTGGCTTCTACATCGAGCCCACGGTCGTCGCCGACCTCAAGCAGGACGACGAGATGATCCAGAACGAGATCTTCGGCCCGGTCATCACGGTCCAGCGCTTCACGGAGGAGGCCCAGGCCCTCGCGTGGGCGAACGGTGTCGACTACGGGCTGGCGTCCTCGGTGTGGACGAAGGACTTCGGCCGTGCCATGCGCATGGCCAAGGGCCTGGACTTCGG
>CAYFLP010000140.1:0-6662 GCA_964344045.1 uncultured Bifidobacteriaceae bacterium | reverse complement strand
GGCCTGGCCGCCACCGCCCTCATCAACACCCAGGCCGCTGCAGCGGGAGCCGCGCTCACCTGGCTTGCCTACGAGAAGTTCAAGGACGGCCATGCGACGACCCTCGGCGTGGCATCGGGCGCGGTCGCGGGCATGGTGGCCATCACTCCTGCCTGCGGCTTCGTGACGCCGCTCGGCGCCCTTGCCATTGGCCTCGCCGCCGGCGTCATCTGCGCATGGGCGGTGAGCCAGAAGTACAAGCTCGGCTTCGATGATTCCCTCGACGTGGTCGGCGTGCACGGTGTCGGGGGAGTGGTGGGCATGCTCGGCATCGGCCTGCTGGCCACGACGGCCGCGAATGCGGCGGCGGCCGATGGCCTGTTCTACGGCGGTGGGCTGGTGCTGCTGGGCAAGCAGGCGATCGCGATCGTGGCGACCATCGCCTATGCCTTCATCATGACCTGGATCATCGCCAAGGTGATCGACATGGCAATGGGCTTCCGGGTCGAGCCGGAGGACGAGATCGCGGGCCTCGACACCACGATCCATGCCGAGAGCGCCTACGATCTCGCTGGAGTCTCCGGCGGCGGCGTGCTGGGCGGCTCCCATCCGCTGAGCCGCAGGCGAGAGGACTACTGATGAAGCTGGTCACTGCAATCATCAAGCCGTTCCGGCTCGAGGACGTCAAGACCGCCCTGCAGGGCATGGGAGTGCAGGGCATCACCGTCTCCGAGGCGAACGGCTACGGCCGGCAGAAGGGCCACGTCGAGGTGTACCGCGGTGCCGAGTACACGGTCGACCTTGTGCCCAAGGTCCGCATCGAAGTCCTCAGCGAGGACGCCGACGTCGATCGCATCGTCGATGCCATCGCCGACTCCGCGCGCACGGGCAAGATCGGCGACGGCAAGATCTGGGTCATGCCCGTCGAGCGCGTCGTGCGCGTGCGCACCGGCGAGCAGGGCAGCGACGCCATTTAGCGTGTCGTTGGCGAATCCGGGAGCGAAGGCGCCGCGGCTGCCCTAGCGTCCGTGCATGGCCAGGTTCTTCTACGGGATCAACGCGCTCCTCGCGTGGGCGGCGACCGCCTTGTCGTTCACCCTCAACATCAGCGGCTACTACCTCGACCACGTCGATCCGTCCAGGCCGACGATCCTCGGCAACGTGCCGGAGGGCATCGCCACTCCGCTCGAACGGTTCTTCGACTGGATCACCTACTTCACCATCTGGTCCAACGTGATCGTCGCCATCACCATGACCGCCCTGTTCCTGCGGCCTGACCTGTTCACCCGGCGTGGCGCGAGCGGGTTCCGCTGGCGGGTCGTGCGGCTGGACAGCCTGATCATGATCACCGTCACCGGCGTGGTCTTCAACCTGCTCCTGTCGAGCTCGAAGACGGGCATCGACGCGGTCTCCAACGGGCTCCTGCACGTATGGGTGCCCATCATCACCATGGTCGTGTGGCTGCTGGCCGGCCCCCGTGGCTACATCCGCATGAGCACGGTCTGGGCCAGCCTGGTGATCCCGGTCGTGTGGCTCGTCTTCGCCCTCGTGCGCGGCTCGGCAGTGGGGGCCTACCCCTATCCGTTCCTCGACGTGGCCACCAAGGGCTGGGCATCGGTGCTGTCCTTCGTGTTCGCGATGGTCATCGCTGCGATCGTCCTCGCCGTCGTGCTGAAGGCCATCGATGCGCTCATTCGCCGTTTCACCGGGGGAGAGCTGGCCTAGCCGGGCCACTGCCCTCACCTGGCGTCGGAGGAAGGGCCGATTTGGACGATCCTGCCGTGCCACGTACACTTGCGATGCAACGCGACGCGGGGTGGAGCAGCTCGGTAGCTCGCTGGGCTCATAACCCAGAGGTCACAGGTTCAAATCCTGTCCCCGCTACCAAATTGAACATTCAACTAAATGAATGTTCGGTACGACTGAGGGTCCTCGAGAGATCGAGGGCCCTTCGTCGTTCCGAAGGCGGCGCGCGGCCGCGAGGGGCGGGTCTTCTTGGCTCCACGACTAGTCAACGACGTTGGTGGGCTGGGTGCCTTGCATCGACCAATGGTTCAGTGGGTGTGGCGGATCCCAGCTGTGGCCTCGTTCGCGGTTCGCGGTGCCTGATCGTCAAGGCGGCGTTAGTTCCTGGGCCCGGACGTCAACAACGCGTCAAGAGCGCGCAGTTCGTGCTTGTGGCGTTCGTACCTTCGAGTAGTGGCAACAATGCTGAAGCGACTCATAGTCGGTCGACCAATTCGAAGCGAGCGGGCAGCTCATTCGCTGCTACCCAAGTGGGTGGCTCTTCCGGTGTTCTGTTCAGATCCGCTGTCAAGCGTCGCCTATGCGACCGAGCAGATCATCCTGGTCTTGGTACTGGGCGGCCTCGTGGCTCTTCAGCTGACGCCGTGGGTGGGGCTTGCGGTAGCGGTGCTCTTGGTCGTCGTGGTGTTGTCGTACACCAAGACCGTCTACGCATACCCGGGTGGGGGTGGAGCGTACGCCGTGGCCAAGGACAACTTCGGTCAGCGCACGGCGCTCGTGGCGGCCGCCGCTCTGATTGTCGACTACATCCTGACCGTGGCGGTGTCCGTCACTGCGGGTGTCGCCAATCTCGTGTCAGCATTCCCTGTGCTGTCCCCATGGATCCTGCAGTTGTCCTTGGTGATGGTCGTCCTGTTGACCGTCGTGAACCTGCGAGGGATCAAGGAGTCGGGCGTCTCGTTCGCACTGCCGACGTACCTGTTCATCACAACCGTCCTCATCATGATTGGTGCGGGGGCGTTCAGAATCATTACCGGGAATCCTGTGGTGGCAGAGTCCGCGCACTACCCGGTTGAGACCACTGCCGTCACAGGGATTGCAGCTGTCTTCCTGCTGCTCCGAGCCTTCGCCTCCGGCTGCACCGCGCTCACGGGAGTGGAGGCGATCAGCAACGGTGTGCCGTTCTTCCGGGTGCCGAAGTCTCGGAATGCCGCATTGACGCTCGTAGCGATGGGGTCATTGGCAGTGGTGATGTTCGGCGGCGTGACGGCATTGGCCGTGAGTTCAGGGGTTAAGGTGGCGGAGAACCCTGCCGACCTCGGCCTTCCCGCTGACGCAGTGCAGCCCACCGCAATTGCTCAGATCGGAGCCGCCGTCTTCGGGGCTGGATCACTGGGCTTCTTCGTTCTGCAACTGGCGACCACGGCGGTCCTGGTCTTGGCCGCAAACACCGCCTACAACAGCTTCCCGATCATGGCGTCCGTCCTCGGCCGGGATGGCTTCCTTCCGCGGCAGTTTGGTCGCCGGGGCGATCGGCTTGTCTTCAGCAACGGAGTGCTCATCCTCGCGGCGAGTGCCGCGCTGTTGATCATCGCGTTTGACGCCAGCGTCACGCATCTCGTGCAGCTCTACATTCTGGGCGTGTTCCTGTCGTTCACGATCTCCCAAGCCGGCATGGTCAAGCACTGGGGCCGAGAACTGAGATCTGTCAGCGGACCGAGACGAGGCGCGATCCAACGGTCTCGGCTCCTCAATGCTGCGGGTGCCTTGGTGACGGCGCTGGTGCTCGTCATCGTTGTGCTCACCAAGTTCACGCACGGAGCGTGGTTGGTCATCGTGGCGATACCACTCTTCGTCCTGCTCATGCTGGCCATCAATCGGCACTACGCCCGAACGGAACGCCGTCAGGTGGCACCGCCTGGCGGAGTGATGCTGCCAGCACGCGTGCATGCGGTCGTCCTGGTCTCGCGTGTGAACGCGCCAGCCATGCAAGCGCTGGCCTTCGCCAGAGCGGCACGCCCGTCCAGCCTCGTCGGGCTGCACGTGCAGACCGATCGAAGCGACCTCGGAGTCCTCCAAGCGGAATGGAATCGACGCGACATCCCTGTGCCGCTGGTGATCGTCGACTCGCCCTACCGGGACGTGACCGGGCCCGCGGTGGACTACGTCCGCCGACTGAGCAACCAGCATCCAGGCGACATGATCGCCGTCTACATCCCGGAGTACGTCGTGAGCCACTGGTGGGAGACGCTCCTGCACAACCAGAGTGCCATTCGGCTGAAGACCCGGCTGCTCTTCGTGCCTGGCGTTGTCACCACCAGCGTCCCGTCAGTCCTCGCCGGCGTGATCGAACCGCGCCAACCGGATACCGTCGTGCCTCCCTTGCAGGGACACAGTCCCACCCCCGAGTCCTCGAATTCGCTGACACAATGAACCCATGAAGGCGTCCAGTCGGCCACCGTTGTCGGCTCGCCGAGTCGTCAGTGCCGCCCTCGGCATCGTGGTCATCTGGATCACGGTGTTGACATTCACGACACGCAATCCCGTAGATCTGACCGTGGCCCTCCTGGTGGTCATGGCGGAGGTCCTCGTAGTCGCGGTCCTGGCGGGACCGCTGCTATCCGTCATCGCATCACTGGTCTCCGTCGTGCTCGTCAACTGGTACCTCGTCCCGCCATACGGCACCTTCGAGATCGCGAGCGCTGAGAACGTCACGGCTTTGATCGTTTTCAGCCTGGTCGCTGTCGTCGCTGCCACCTTGATGGAGGTAGGGACAAGGGCGCGGACGCGCGCAAACATCGCCGCCCAGCAGTCAGAGCTGCTGGGGGACGTGATGACGATCGACGAGCCTGCCGACATCGAGCAGGCCCTGGATCGCATCAGGATCGGACTGGGACTGGACCTCCTGGTTCTTGAGGAAGACCAGGCCGCGGGGAGACGCAAGCAACTTGCTGTCAGTGGCACCGCGACGGACAGGGCAACGATCGAGATCCCTGCCCCTGCCGGCTACCGACTGTCCGGCCAGGGCAACGAGCTCCTGGCACCGGACCCTGACTTCCTCGCCTCACTGGGCAGCGCTGCCGTACGAGCCTACGAGGCGGAGCAGATGCAGTCCGAGGCTAGGCGTGCCGACGAGTTGGCCGCCATCGACCGATCCCGTACGGCACTGCTCGCCAGCGTGGGGCACGATCTGCGCACGCCGCTGGCGAGCCTGCGGGTGGCCGTAGACGCACTCAACGACGACCAGTCGACGCTGGATGAGAGCGATCGCCGCACGCTTCTGGCAACATTGGCCGTCTCGACTGAGAGGTTGGACGACCTCATCACCAACCTCCTCGACATGAGTCGGCTGCAAGCGGGCGCGGTCGTGTCCCACCGCATCGCGACGGATGTGAACGAGGTTGTGAACGCCGCCGAACTGAGCTTCGTCACCGATCGACTTGTCGTTGCGGTGCCGCGTACGTTGCCTGCGGTGGCGGCAGATCCGACGCTCTTGGAGCGCGTGGTGGTCAACCTCATCTCCAACGCCCTCCGCTACTCGCCACCGTCGACTCCTGTCGAACTCGCGGCCGATGAGGATGCATCAACAGTGACCCTCACGGTCGCCGATCGTGGCTCAGGCATCGCCACCGAGGAGGTCGAGCAGGTCTTCACGCCGTTCCACCGTGTCGGAGCGCAACCGGATGGGGGAAGCGGACTTGGCCTCGCGATCGTCAAGGGGTTCGCCGAAGCAATGGGGATGTCTGTCGCGCTCGAAGCGCGACCGGGTGGGGGAACACTCGCGCGTCTGCGCATGTCTGTGTGGTCCGCACCGTGACATCCATCCTTCTCGTCGAAGACGACCATGAACTGCGGACCGCCCTTGCCGTGACGCTGCGGGCCCGAGGGCACCGCGTCCTCGACGTCGGGACCGGTTCGGAGGCATTGGCGCGAGCTCGGACCAAGGGCCTGGACGTCATCGTCCTTGACCTCGGACTGCCCGACATGGACGGCACAGAAGTCATCCAGTCTCTCCGGACTTCCGATGACACCCCGATCATCGTTCTTTCCGCTCGCCGCGACGAGGTGGACAAGGTTCGCGCGCTGGACGCAGGAGCGGACGATTACGTGACCAAGCCCTTCGGAGTGGACGAACTGCTGGCTCGCGTGCGTGCGGCCGTTCGTCGTACGAGCCGTCCCGACGAGCCCCGCATCGTCACGACCGCAGACTTCGTCCTGGACCTCGGTACCAAGCAGGCACGCACGTCGACCGGTGAGCCCATCCACCTGACGCCCACCGAGTGGGCACTCCTGGAGACGCTGATCCGGGCGAACGGCCTTCTCGTGGCTGGTACGGAACTCCTGACCGAGGTGTGGGGTCCCGGATACGAAGGGCAGGGGAACTACTTGCGCGTGTATGTCGGCCAGCTGCGGCGGAAGCTCGAACCCCAACCGGCGCAGCCTCGCTACTTGTTGACCAGCCCCGGCATGGGCTATCGATTCTCCATGTCAGGCGACTGAGTCCGTTGACCACCGTCATTCCTCTGCGCACCATTCACGCGGAGTCGAATGTGTGCGGAGGGAGTGCGGTTGTGCACCGTCATGGGGATGCAGATGGGGGTGCAGAACCAGTGGTTCGTGAGGAGATCTTGCAGGGCACGCAAGAGCGTGGTCGCAGGTGCTGGGTTTCGCCCCGCTACCAAATTGAACGTTCAACTACTTGAACGTGTGGAACGACCGAGGGTCCTCGAGAAGTCGGGGACCCTTCGTCGTTGTTGCCCGGGGCGCTGCTGGCTGATGATCGCACTTGTGCGATGATCGCGAAAATGCGATGCTGATCGCATGGCCGACATCGAGTTGCTCGACGAAATCGTCGAGTGGCTGGACGCCCTCACCGACGTCGAGCATGAACGAGTGGTGATTCTCATCGATCGGCTGTCTGAGCTTGGCTCGCGAGC
>CAYFLP010000139.1:5002-6670 GCA_964344045.1 uncultured Bifidobacteriaceae bacterium | reverse complement strand
GCCCGTCCAGTTGTCGCCATCGGGATCCACGCCCCGCTGGTCACCCATCTGGCCGGGCATCTGGCCCTGCTGGCCATCCATGTGTCCGGGCATCTGGCCCTGCTGGCCATCCGAACCACCCATGCGGTTCTGGCCCGTCCAGTTGTCGCCATCGGGATCCACGCCCCGCTGGTCACCCATCTGGCCGGGCATCTGGCCCTGCTGGCCATCCATGTGTCCGGGCATCTGGCCCTGCTGGCCATCCGAACCACCCATGCGGTTCTGGCCCGTCCAGTTGTCGCCATCGGGATCCACGCCCCGCTGGTCACCCATCTGGCCGCCCATCTGACCGGGCATCTGGCCCTGCTGGCCGCCTCGCTGGCCACCCTGCTGGCCGCCCTGCTGATTGCGCTGGCCTTCCACCGACCACCCATGGCTTGCGCCATCGTCACCGCGTCCGGTGCCATCCGAGGCGAGGGCTCCGAGAGCGAAGCCGCCGATACCGGCCACCACGATCAGGCCCGCAGCGACGACACCTCCAACGATCTCCAGGATCGTGCGCGTGTTGCTCGAACGGCCCGGCTGGACAGCGGCAGTGGCTGCAGTGGCTGCCGATGCCGCAGCCGAATCCGAAGCGGTAGGTGCGGTCGCCGGCTGGCCGGCAGGCTCGGACGGCCCCTGATCTGCGAGCTCAAGCGGCGCGGTCAGGGCGGCGTCCTGCGGATCGCCGGCCGGGGTGCCGGGGTTCATGTCATCGGGAGTCGTCATCGAGGTGCCTTCCGTTCGTCGCGAGGCCTGGTTGGCTTCGTCGCCTGCGTTGACATGGACGACTATGCGCGCACTACGTCAGGCAGTGATCGCGGCAATGTAAGGAAACTGTCAGGCCTTCAGCCCTCGGATGGACCTTCGCGGCTAGGAGGCTAGGAGGCTGGGAGGCTGGGAGGCTACGAGCACGCGCCCCACATGCCCGTGCCGTTCGCCCGGGCGGTCTCCTCTGCGGCAGCGAGCAGCTCGTGCCATGCGTGCGGCACCGCCCCGTAGACCCGCTCGTCGGCCACCCCCGCCACCACCGCATCGAGCTCGTACAGGCGCAGGGAGCCGTCCGCCTCCTCGATCCACGCATGCGCCAGCGTTCGCCCGTACCTGTCCTGGGGGTCCTGGCTCGGGTCGAGCTCGAGGGTCACCGTGCGCCCGTCGAGCTCGCCATGCGCGAAGTCGGAGGCCTCGGGGCCGAAGCACTCGACGGGCGAGTTGGGCTTGACCGTCTCGGGCGTGTTGATGCCGATGATCCGCACGGTGGTGTCGCGGCCCTGGACGAGTGCATGGAAGGTGTCGCCGTCGACCACGCGCAGCACCGGGACCTGCGCGATCGTGGGGCCCTTAGGCGCAAGCCCGCTTGGCTGCGCAGCCACGCTGGGCGCGGGCGCCGGGGCCGACGTGCATGCGCTCAGCACAACGCCTGCCACGGGCAATGCGAGGGTCCATCGCATTGGCAGGCGCAGGGGCAGGCGCAGGGGCAGGCGCATGCGCACTGACGCTACCTGCCGGTGCGCAGGCCGTACTCCCATGGCATCGATCCACCCCGCATGCTTCACTGTGCGCGTGGGCAAGAAGCCAGGGAAGAAGCATCCGTTCACGCGCCTGCCCAAGGCGCTGTACGAGGACGAGCTCTACAAGCTGCAGGCCGAG
>CAYFLP010000139.1:0-4992 GCA_964344045.1 uncultured Bifidobacteriaceae bacterium | reverse complement strand
GGTCAAGAGCACCGGCGCGCGCATGGTCGTGCTGTTCGAGGGCCGCGACGCAGCCGGCAAGGGCTCGACCATCAAGCGCATCACCGAATTCCTCAACCCGCGCGTCGCGCAGATCGTCGCGCTTCCCACGCCCAATGACCGGCAGCGCACCCAGTGGTACTTCCAGCGCTACGTCGAGCATCTCCCGGCTGCTGGCGAGATCCGGCTGTTCGACCGCTCCTGGTACAACCGCGCAGGCGTCGAGAAGGTCATGGGCTTCTGCACTCCCGACGAGTACCGGCGGTTCCTGCACCAGGCCCCGATCTTCGAGCGCCTGCTGATCGAGGAAGGCATCCTGCTCCGCAAGTACTGGTTCAGCGTCAGCGATGCCGAGCAGGAGCGCCGGTTCGAATCGCGCCTGCAGGATCCCATGCGCCAGTGGAAGCTCTCGCCGATGGACCTGGAGTCGATCACCCGGTGGGAGGACTACTCGCGGGCGAAGGACGAGATGCTCGTGCACACCGACCTGCCCGAGTCGCCGTGGTTCGTGGTCGAGGCCGACGACAAGAGGCGTGCGCGCATCAACATGATCCATCACCTGCTCTCGACGATCCCGTACACCTCCGTGGTGCGGGCACCCCTGAAGCTGCCGAAGCGGCCCCCGTCGGCCGGCTACGAGCGGCCGCCGCGCGAGCTGAACCAGTACGTTCCCGACTTCGCACAGTCGCTCCTCGACCAGCAGGTCACCGAGCCGTAGCCCAGGATCTGCTGTTCCGGCAGCCCGTCGCACAATGGAGGCATGCGGCGGCTCAATGCAGGCGCGGTAGCAGAAGCGTTACTGGCACCAGTAGCGCTCGCAGTGCTGACGTTGTCGACTGCGCTGACCGCCCTCCTGGCCGTCGTCGCTGGCCCAGCCTTCGCATCGCCGCTTCCCACCATGAGCGACATCCCGCTCCAGGAGACCGGCGTGGTCACCTACGTGGCCGACGGCGACACCTTCGGCTTCCTCGCCGATGGCACGATGAGTGCCGTACGCGTACGCCTGCTCGGCGTGAACACCCCTGAGATCACCGGCTTCAACAACGCCCACTTCGACCACGACTTCTGCGGCGGCCAGCAGGCCCGCGCGAATCTCCTGCACTGGCTTCCTCCCGGCACCCGCGTGCAATTGCGATCCGAGAGCGCGCTGTCGTCGAACAAGGGGCGCATCCTGCGCTACCCCTTCGCCTACGACCCCGCTACCGGGGCGTACGACATAGACATCTCGCAGAAGGTGGCCGAATCGGGGCTCGCCCTGTGGTTCACCATCGACGGCGAGTCCGACCTGTCGTATCCCTACCGACTCGCCATCGACTCTGCTTCGAGGGCCGGCCTTGGCATCTGGGATCCGTCGTACTGCGGCCCACTCGAGCAGCCCGATGCCCAGCTCACGCTGACCGCCGCCTGGAATCCGCCCGGAGCCGACACCGGCAACCTCAACGGCGAGTACGTCATCGTGCGCAACACCGGCCCTGCCGCAGTGGATCTCTCCGGCTGGCTGCTGCGCGACAGCAGCCTGACCTCCTGGTTCTACTTCCCGCCCACGACCGTGCTGACTCCCGGCGACTACCTGGTCGCGCACGTCGGCGCCGGCACGAACGGCACTCCCACCCAGCACGACTTCTACATGGGGTCGCAGGTGCCGCTCTTCCCGAATACCTCCACCACGCAGTTCCTGGGCGACGGCGCCTACCTCTTCGACACGAACACCGCCCTCCGCTCGTCCTTCGTGTATCCGTGCGTCACCGGCTGCAGCGATCCCCTGCTGGGCACGGTCGTGATCGCACGCGTGCAGCCCAGATCGACGGCGATCTCGCCGGCTCGTGCCGCGAACCAGGAGTGGGTGCTGCTCACGAATCTCAGCTCTGCGCCCGTATCGCTCGACGGCTACTTCCTGAGCAGGAAGATCTCCACGTACCCGTTCCTTCCGAACACCACGCTCGCACCCCACGGCTCGCTGCGGGTGCGCATCGGGTCCGGGACGCCTTCCGCCACGACCCAGTTCTGGGGCCAGCCCCGGCCCTTGCTGGCCAACCGGCATGACACGGTGGAGTTGCGCTCGCCCTACGACATGCTCGTCGACCGCAAGGCCTGGTAGCCCGGGTTTGGGCACGATGACCTGCCATCACGCAGCAGGACCGCATACCTTGGGCCGGTGACCTCGCACTTCGGCGCACTGCGACTGCTGCGGTACGACCGTGCGAACCTGCGCGGCGATGTCGTGGGCGGCATCACGGTCACGGCCTACCTGATTCCGCAGGTCATGGCCTACTCATCGCTGGCCGGCCTGTCTCCGTCGGCCGGCCTGTGGGTGATCGTCGTGACGATGGTCGTCTACGCACTGATCGGCTCGTCGAGACTGCTGTCCGTCGGGCCGGAATCCACCACCGCACTCATGACGGCCGCGATCCTCGGCGGCCTGGCCCTGGGCGATCCCGCCCGCTACGCCAGCCTCGCCGCGCTTCTCGCACTGCTGGTAGGCATCTTCGCCGTCATCTCCTGGGCCCTACGGCTGGGCTTCATCGGCGACCTCATCTCCAAGCCCGTCCTCGTCGGCTACATGGCCGGCGTCGCCGTGATCATGGTGACCAGCCAACTGGGCAAGATCACCGGCGTGAGCCTTGCGGGCGACACCTTCCGCGAGAGCATGCTGTCGTTCGCGCAGAACGCTCCCGGCGCCGTCTCCTGGCCGACGGTCGCACTAGGCCTTGCCGTCACCGTGCTCCTGCTGGTCCTCACCCCCCGATTCCGCAGGCTGCCCGTGCCCTTGTTCGTCGTGCTCGGCGCGACGGCGATCGTGTGGTTCTTCCACCTCGAGGACCACGGCATCGCCACCGTGGTCGACATGCAGACCGGGCCGCCGCACTTCGGGATCCCGCACGTGGGCATGCAGGACGTCACGCTGCTGCTGCTTCCTGCCCTCGGCATCCTCGTCGTCGGCTACACCGACAACGTCGCCACCGCGCGCATCTTCGCCACCCGCTCGGGGCACCGCGTGCACAACAACCAGGAGTTCTTGGCGCTGGGCGCGGCCAACGCCGCCGCCGGGCTCGCGGCGGGCTTCCCCGTGAGCTCGAGCGCGAGCCGCTCCGTCATCGCCGAGGCAAGCGGGGCCAGGACCCAGCTGTACTCGCTCATCTCTGCCGCCCTGGTCATCGTGTCGATCCTGCTTTTCGCCCCCGTGATCTCGGCCTTCCCCGCGGCCGCCCTGGGCGGCCTGGTCATCTACGCCGCTATCCACCTCGTGCAGGTGTCGGAGTTCAGGCGGATGTGGTCGTTCCGGCGCCGCGAGTTCCTCATCGCCATCTCCGCACTCGTGGGCGTGCTCGCCTTCGACATCCTGTACGGAGTCCTCGTCGCGGTCGCCATCAGCATCATCGAGCTCCTGACCCGGGTGGCACGGCCTCATGCTGCGGTACTCGGCCAGAACCCCGAGGTCGCAGGCTGGCATGACGTCGACGACTACCCCGACACGACGCAGATCCCGGGCCTGCTCGTCTTCCGGTATGACTCGCCACTGTTCTTCGCCAACGCGGAGAACTTCGCGGACTCGTGCATCAAGGCGATAGACGCCCAGGAGCAGGCGCATCCCGGGCAGCGCCTGGAGTGGTTCCTGCTGAACATGGAAGGCAATACCGAAGTGGACATCACCGGCCTCGACGCACTCGACGAGGTGCGTCGGGCGTGCGAGCGGCGCGACATCGTCCTCGCACTGGTGCGCGTCAAGCACGAGACCATCGACATGCTCGACCGCTACGGCCTCGCCGACTCGATCGGACGCGACCGCATCTACCCGACCCTGCCCACGGCCGTCGCCGCGTTCGAGAAGTGGCGAGCGCACCGCTCAGCCTGAGAGCGGCTCCAGCGGCGGGGCGCCTCCGCCCAGGCGGCTCGGGATCCACCAGGCCCCCGGCTCGTGATCGGGATACCGGGCAACGGTCTGGTCGAGGAGCTCGATCATGCGCTGGCGCAGCAGGGCAGTCAGCTCATCGGGGCTGGTGCCTGCCGGCAGGTCGAGCGGGGCGCCCACGGTGATGCAGATCGTGCGCCCCCGGGTGAGGTCTCGGTGGTCGTAGCCCAGGATGCGGTGACCGCCGAAGACGATCATGGGAAGAAGTGGCACCTGCGCCGAACGTGCCATGCGCACGGCACCGTTCTTGATTCCCTTGATGTCGAAGGAGCGGCTCATGGTCGCCTCGGGGAACACGCCCACCAGCTCACCGGCCTTGAGCGCGCCCACGGCCTCGCGGAAGGAGGCCGATCCGGCGTCGCGGTCGACGGGGATGTGGTGCATTCCGCGCATCAACGGGCCGGCGATCTTGTGCCGGAAGATGCCGTCCTTCGCCATGAAGCGCACCAGGCGCTTGCCGGACCTGTCGGCAGGGACTCCGGCCAGGGCGAAGTCGAGGTAGCTGGTGTGGTTGATCGACAGGACTGCTCCGCCGGACCGGGGCATGTGCTCGCCGCCGACGATGTCGAACTTCAACCCGAGCCCGGCGAAGGCGCTCTTGGCCGCCACGATCACCGGCCGGTAGACAGCATCACCCACGACGGTCACGCTACCCCTGCAGGCTCGCGCACCGCGGCATAGGACACCAGGTCAGCGCAGGGCCGTGGGACCGTCAGCCGGCGGAGCCGGAGAATTCGCCGCGAGGAGGGCATGCACTTCGCTGGACTTGTAGCGGCGATGGCCGCCGAGGGTGCGGATGCTCGTGAGCTTGCCGGCCTTCGCCCAGCGGGTGACTGTCTTGGGATCGACGCGGAACAGCGCCGCGACCTCCGCGGGCGTCAGCAGCGCGTCCGAATCTGGTCCTTGCACACTCACGTCGCACACCTCCCCCGGCCACTGCGTGGCCGATGAATCGCCCCCCAGCCCACGGACACGGCCCGTGCACCCTGGGCTTCGTACTGTTCCACCGTGGCAGCACGGTAGGCAAGGGATTTGCCGCACTTCTGCGGGTATGTCTGGCGATG
>CAYFLP010000138.1:0-6904 GCA_964344045.1 uncultured Bifidobacteriaceae bacterium | reverse complement strand
CGCAGGTTCAGCGACATCGGGCCCTTGGAGAAGCCGCAGAAGGTGCACTTGAAGGTGCAGACGTTCGTGTAGTTGATGTTGCGATTGACGACGTAGGTCAGTTCGTCCCCCACCGCCGTACGGCGCAGATCGTCCGCGAGCTGGGCGACGGCAGCGACCTCGGGCCCGCGGGCACCGAAGAGAACGACGAGCTCGTCCTCGCCGAGCTCCTGCCCATCGCGCACGCCACCGAGCACCTCGGCGACCGCACCCCCCGCGCGGGCCGGGCCGGGCACGAGTACCTGCGGCTGTGCCTCAGCGCCGCTGTACCAGGCGGTCGAACGTCGCCCGATCTGGATGACCTCGGCGCCCGTGCCCACATTGGCTGCCGCCTCATGGCGCTCCGGCCACACTGCACCAGGATCGTCGCGGCCCAGCCGTTCGCTGTCCGAGCGATCGAGTACCGGGAAGCGCAGCTGAGGGTCGAGCCACGCCTCCGTCGCGAACTCCGGATACACGGCAAGCCGCGGGGCAAGGGTCAGGCCAGCGCCTTCCGTGGCGAATCGCAGGGTGTCGATCGCGGGCCAGGGGCGCTCGGGATTGACGTGGTCGGCAGTGACGGGCGATACGCCGCCCCAGTCGTCGATGCCCGCATCCAGCAGGTCGAGCAACTGGTCCCCGTCCGACAGGTTGGGCGGCGCCTGCACATGCACGCCTGCCGGAAGGATCAGGCGGGCGAGTGCGATCGCCTGCAGGTGCACATCGTGGTCGCATGGCTCCGCGTCGCGCATGGCCGTGCCCGGCTTGGGCAGGAAGTTCTGGACGATGACTTCCTGGACATGCCCGTGGCGGGCATGGCTGGCAGCGATCGCCTCGAGTGCCTCCACGCGATCCGCGAGGCTCTCCCCGATGCCGACGAGGATTCCCGTCGTGAACGCGATTCCCAGCTCGCCGGCAGACTCCAAGGTCGCCAGCCGCCGGGCCGGGGCCTTATCAGGGGCACCTCGATGCGCAGGAAGGTCATCGCGCAGGGACTCCAGCATCGTGCCCTGCGACACCGCGACCGTGCGCAGGAGTTCCATCTCCCCACGCGAGAGGGCGCCGGCGTTCACGTGCGGGAGCAGGCCGGTCTCGTCCAGGACCGCCTGGCACATCTCGGCGAGGTACTCCACGGTCGATGCATAGCCACGCGCAGACAGCCAGTCACGGGCGACCTCGTAGCGGGCCTCGGGAGCCTCCCCCAGGGTGAAGAGCGCCTCATGGCAACCCGCCTCGGCGCCGGCAGCTGCGATCGCGAGCACCTCCTCGCGGCTGAGGAACGGTGCCTTGAGGTCGCGCGGGGCGGTGGCGAAGGTGCAGTAGCCGCAGCGGTCGCGGCACAGCTGCGTGAGCGGGATGAACACCTTGGGCGAATACGTGATTCGCGTGCCATGCGCCTTCGCACGGACAGCCCGCGCACGCGCCTGCAACTCCTCTGGTGTCATGCTGATCAACTCGCCGAGCGATGCCATCGTCTCTCCTTGGCCGTTGTGGGTGTGAGGTGCGGCTGCTACTCGCCGTCGTCCTGGCTGATCGTCGCGACCATCCAGGCCGGCTGCTCGGCGAGCAGGCGGCGGCCATTGGCGATGAAGAATGCCCGGATCACGTTGCTGCGCTGCAGCTGAGCGTTCGGTGAATCGCCGTACGAGGCCGCGAACTCCTTGGCCTTGTCGCTGAAGAAGCCACGACGCTTGTACTTGCGGGTCTCCTCGTCGAAGACGGTTGCGATCATCGTGTCGGGATCCTCGCCGACGTAGTCGACGAAGGCCTTGAGCGTGTCGAGTCGCTTGCCGCGGTCGATCGCGCTCATGTCGTCCATCTCCTTGGCGAAGCGGGCGACGGTCGGGTAGGCGAGAAACTCCTCGTCCTGCATGAGAACTCCTGTGGTCATCTCGTGGGCGTCCTTGATCGTGTGATGCGAGGTGGTGGGTGCGGGGTAGGTGCGGAGTGCGGGGTGCGGGAAGGCCTGGGCTCTCCCGCACCCCGCGGGGACTGCTTGGCTACTCCGGCAGGCCGAACATGGCGGCCATGGCGCGGACTTCCTGGCGACGCCACGGCTGCGGAGCCGCAGGCTGGATCTCGCCGGCCTCGATGAGCTCCTCGACCACCTTGGGGTCGCGGTGCAGCGGGTTGCCCCACGTGCCATCGAAGTACAGCTTCTCGAAGTCCGGGCGGGGGCGCTGGCCACCGGCCTTCGCATCCTCGGCCGGGTAGCCGAGCAGCTGGATCTGGGCCACCGTGGTGTTCTCCGGCATGCCCAGGAGCGAGCCGATCTTGGCGCGCGCGCCCGTGAGCAGGGCGGTACCGAGGCCCTCGTCGACAGCGGCCAGGAGCGCTGCGCCCATGGCCGAGCCCATCTCCAGTGCCGACAGCCACTCGGCGAACTGACGCTCGCCCGCCATGACGTTGAAGTCAGGGGTCTTGAGGACGATCTCGTCGACGAACTGCTCGCTCCAGCCGTAGCTCGAGGTCAGCGCGCCCACGTCGAGGAGCTCCATCAGGTTGTCCTTGAGGGAGTCCCAGCCGGTCATGTCGATGGTCCAGTAGATGTGGACCGGGGCCTGAAGCGCGGCAGGCTGGTTGTAGAGCGCCTCGACGAGGCCCTGGAAGATCGCCGGGTCCGTCTCGTCGCGGGTGACGACGACGGCCTTGCGAATGAGCGACGCGTTGCCGTGCTGCGACTGCAGGCGAGCTGCCTCGAGCACCTTCTGAACCTTCTCCTTCTCGACCGGCTGGTACGGCTTGAAGAAGCGGATCGAGCGCCGGTTACCGACGGCCTGCTTGAAGGTCAGGCCAGTGTCAGTGGCGGTCATGCTTACTCCTAGTGGGATGCGTCAGCTGCGGCGCCTTGCCGTAGCAGGTGTTTTTGGATCTTCCCGACCGAGGTACGGGGCAGGCTCTCGACGAAATGCACCTCGTCGGGGACCTTGAACTTCGCGAGCCGCTCCCTGCAATGTGCGAGCAGCTCGCCGGCACTGAGCTCCGTGCCCTTGTGCAGAACGACGGCGACATGGATCGCCTCGTCCCGCATCGAGTCGGGAACGCCGTATGCGGCCGACTCGAAGACTGATGGGTGATCGTTCACGACGCGCTCGACCTCGCCCGTGGCGACGTTCTCGCCGGCGCGCTTGATCATGTCCTTGCGCCGATCGACGAAGTACAGGTAGCCCTCGTCGTCGCATTGGACGGAATCGCCCGTGTGCAGCCAGCCATCGCGCAGCGCGGCGCTGGTGGCCTCGTCGTTGTCGAGGTACCCGAGCATGACGGTCCGCCCGGGCTCGCCCTCGACCAGAAGTTCCCCCACCTCGCCGGCGCGTACGTCGTTGCCATCCGCATCGACTACCCGGACGCGAACCGAGCTGATCGGCCGGCCGATGCTGTGGCCGCGGCGTTCGCCGTACACCGGGTTCACCGTCGGTGGCGCCACCGTCTCGGTCATGCCGTAGAGCTGTGCCATGGGCACGCTGAAGCGCTCCTCGAACGCAGCCAGCTGCTCCTCGGTGACGTTCTGGGCGAACAGCCCCAGGCGGAGCCGATGCACCCGATCGAAGGAGCGTGGTTCCTGCGCCAGGATCATGCGCATGGGCGCAGCGAACAGGCTCGCCACCGTCGCTTCGAGGACAGCAGCCTGCTCCGACCACCGGCTCGCACTGAACCGCGGCGCCAGGGCAATCGATGCCCCGGTGACCAGGGCCGACATCGAGGAGTAGTACTGCGCGTTCGCGTGGAACATCGGAAGCACGATGAGGTTGCGGTCGTCGGGGCGCAGGCGCACGTGCTCGGCCACCGAGTCTCCGACGTGCAGGTAGTTGGCATGCGTGATGAGCACGCCCTTGGGACGACTCGTGGTCCCCGAGGTGTAGAGCACCCCGAGAACGTCAGTGGGCTCGACCTCGACCACGGGTGCGACGTCAGAGTCCAGGACCCACGGATCGGCGATGGAGATGACCGTGACGCGATCGCCGGCAGCCTGCTGGGCAACGTCCAGGAGGTCCGGCTGGGTGATGCACACCCGGCAGCCGCCGTGATCGAAGTGATACGCGAGCTCATCCACCGTGCAGAGCGGGTTGCTGGGCACCATGGCCGCGCCGAGCAGCGCGGCTGCGAACCACATGTCGAAGAACTCAGGCGCATTGGACAGGTGGACGCTGAAGCGCTCCCCGGGGCGGACGCCGAGCCGGTGCAGCGCCCCAGCGGCGCGCTCGGCGCGCTGGAGCATCTCGCGGTAGGTGATCTCCTCGACGCTTCCTGGCTCGCGCTCGAACACCATGAAGGTGGCGTCACCCCGGGCAGCCGCCTGCGCGCGCAGGACGGAGGCGACGGTGTCGCGGTTGCGGGCGGTGTGGATCACGGGCACAGCGGAATGCTGCGTCCGATCCCTAACGCCTTTCCCAACGCAATATCAACGGATTATCAACCCCGAAATCCGTTGCGACCGTTCCCCGGCAGGTGCAGGATGTTGGGGTGCAATCGATGGCCCGCCACGTGCTCGTGGTCGATGACGACGAGGCCATCCGCACTCAGCTGGCCTGGCAGCTCGAGGCCGAGGGGTACCAGGTCTCAGCCGCTGCGGATGGCATCGAGGCACTCACGTGGCTCGAGTCGAGCACACCCGACGTAGTCGTCCTCGACCTCACCATGCCGGGTGCGACCGGCCTGGAGGTCTTGCGCTCCGTCCGGTCACATCCCACGCAGAAGGCCCTTCCGATCATCATCCTCAGCGGTCGCAGCGCCGATCACGATCGCATCCTCGGCCTCGACGCCGGTGCGGACGACTACCTGATCAAGCCCTTCTCGCCGGGCGAACTCGCCGCCCGAGTGCGCTCGCTGCTACGACGCGCAGCCCCCGTCGAGGCCGGCGGCGCTGTGCCCGCATCCGGGCTCCACGTCGACCTGGCAACCCGCGATGTCTTCGTCGACGGCAAGGCGATCGACCTGACAGCCAAGGAGTTCGACCTTCTCGCCTTCCTCTCCGACTACCCCCGGCAGGTCTTCTCCCGGGCCCAGCTGCTCCAGCGCGTGTGGGACAACGACGGGTGGCAGAGCGAGGCAACCGTGACCGAGCATGTCCATCGGCTGCGCAGCAAGATCGAGCCAGATCCTGCCCACCCGCAATGGCTGAAGACGGTACGCGGTGTCGGCTACCGACTCGAGGCATGATGACGAGCTCACTGGCCGCACATGAGCTCAGCCGCGAGGACGCCATCACCTTGCTGCAGCGCCAGGCCGAGGTCCTCGAGATGGTCGCGCGGGGCGAGGACCTGCGTCCCACCCTCGCTGACATCGCCCTCGCCCTCGAAGGCCTCATGTCACAGGCCCGCTGCTCGATCCTGCTCTTCAACCCTGCGACGGGCACCTTGCACCACGGCGCAGCTCCGAGCCTTCCCCTCGAGTACATCCAGCTCATCGACGGCATGAGCATCGGCTCGAGCGCAGGGTCATGCGGCACGGCCGCCTATCTCGGCGCTCCGGTCGTGGCAGAGGACATCACCCTCGACGATCGGTGGACGGACTTCCGGGACTTCGCCACGCCCCACGGGCTGCGCGCCTGCTGGTCGTCGCCGATTCGGGGCCGGACCGGGGTAACGGGAACCTTCGCGGTCTACCACGACTACCCCCACGCTCCGACCGACCGCGACCAGCTGCTCGTCGACCGCTTCACGCACCTTGCGTCCGTGGCCATCGACCATGCACGGCTGTTCGGCGCCCTGGCGCAGAGCGAGGAGCATTTCCGCCACGCCTTCGAGGACAACGCGATCGGCATGGCCCTGGTGGGCCTCGACGGGCATGTCTCGAAGGTCAACCGCGCCCTGCGCGAGATGCTACGTCGCTCGGAGGCCGAGTTGCTCTCCTCCCGCCTGGATGACCTCATCACGCCGGTGACCCCCGGCCCGGTTCCGTACTCGCCGCTGGGCACCCTCGTGTCCGGGGAGCAGGACAACGTGCACTTCAGCGCGAAGGCGAAGACCGCCACGGGGCGCGAGCTGCAGCTGTCCGTGGAGGCCTCGGTCATCCGTGACGGCGAGGGCCTGCCCGCAGTGCTCGGCGTGAACCTGCTCGATGTCACCCACCGTCGACGCGCCGAGGCCGAGCGCCGCGCCCGCCGGGAGGCCGAGGTGGCGCGCAAGGTTGCCGAGTCAGCCAGCCGCAACAAGTCGGAATTCGTCGCAGCGATGAGCCATGACATCCGCACGCCCCTGCAGGCCATTGCCGGGTTCACAGAGATGCTGCGCACCATGGACCTGCCGGCCGAGCGGCGCCAGACCGCCCTCGACCACATTGCCAGCGCTACCGAGCACATCACCGCCCTGGTCAATGACGTGCTGGACATCGCGCGCATCGAGGCCGGATCACTTCCGCTGCGCATGGCCGATGTGTCGCTTGCCGAGGTACTGCGCGGCGTGATCGACATCGTTGCCCCGCTCGCCGAGGAACGCTCCGTCGTCCTCGAGGAGCAGAGCACCCTCCTCCGCGTTCATGCCGACGATCGCAGGCTCCGGCAGGTGCTGCTGAACCTCCTCACCAACGCCATCGTCTACAACCATGCCCAGGGCTCCGTCGCGATCACGATCGAGGCCGCCGACGACACTGTCGCCATCTGCATCGCGAACACCGGCGACGCCATACCTGCCGACAAGCTCGACCGCCTGTTCGTGCCGTTCGACCGGCTTGGCGCCGAAGAGGCCGGCGTACCAGGCGTCGGCCTGGGCCTGTCGCTCGCACTGGGCCTCACCGAGGCCATGGGCGGGACCCTCACCGTCGACAGCGCACCAGGAGTGGGCACTACTGTCCGGGTAGTGCTGCACCGTTCGACCGACCCGCACGTGATCCCCGAAAGGCAGAGTCAGTGACCATCACCATTCCCGAGAACCCCCGCATCGGCGTC
>CAYFLP010000137.1:0-6905 GCA_964344045.1 uncultured Bifidobacteriaceae bacterium | reverse complement strand
AGGGCGAGCTGCGCGTTGGCCCGCACCGGCGAGACGACGGCCGATTCGAGGCCGAGCTCGCGAACGAGGTCGAGTGCCTCCGGCCTCGTGAGGGCGAACGACTCCGCGCCGGCATCGATGGTGAGGTCGCCCAGTGTGCGCGAGGCCAGGACGCCGCCGGGAACCTCCGCCGCGTCGACGACCACTACGTCGTCGCCTGCGATGGCGCGGTCACGAGCGAACACCAGGCCCGCGATGCCTGCACCGACGACGATCATGAGCCGACAACGATCATGAGCCTCATGAGCCGGCGGATGCAGGCAGCGAGTGCACGAGCCCCACGACGCGCGTAATGACTTCGGGGTCTGCCTCGGGGGGCACGCCATGACCGAGGTTGACGACATGGCTGCGCGCTGCGTAGCCAGCCTCGACGACCTCGCGCACGTGCTGCTCAAGCACTGGCCACGGTGCAAGGAGCAAGGCCGGGTCGATGTTGCCCTGCACGGGGGTGCCGGGGCCCAGCCTTTCGATTGCGGTGGCCATGGGAGTGCGGTCGTCGACGCCGACGACGTCTGCGCCCGCGTCGCGCATGGCTACGAGCAGCTCCGAGGTCTTCGTGCCGAAGTGCACGCGCGGCACGGGTAGGTCGGAGACGGCCTCGAACACTGCGCGCGAATGCGGCTGCGCGAACTGCAGGTAGTCCGGGAGCGAGAGAGATCCGGCCCACGAGTCGAACAGCTGGATCGCACTGGCGCCGGCGAGGGCCTGCGCGCGCAGGAAGGCCGACGTCGTGCGGGCCACCCAGGCCAGCAGTGCGTGCCAAGTGTCGGGGTCGGCGTGCATCAGGGCCTTGGTGCGCAGGTGGTCGCGGGAGGGCCCGCCTTCGACGAGGTAGGAGGCGAGGGTGAACGGTGCGCCGGCGAAGCCGATGAGCGGGGTCGTGCCGAGCTGCGCGGTGATCAGGCCGACTGCCGAGGTGATCGGCTCCAGTGCGGCAGGGTCGAGCTCGGGCAGCGAGCGCACCTGCTGGGCGGTGCGCACCGGCGACCCCATGACCGGGCCCACTCCGGGCTTGATGTCGACGTCAATGCCGGCCAGCCGGAGCGGGATGACGATGTCGCTGAAGAAGATCGCGGCGTCGACTCCGTGCCTGCGCACGGGCTGCAGCGTGATCTCGCAGGCCAATTCCGGCATCAGGCACGACTCGATCATCGCGGTGCCGGCGCGGAGCTCGCGGTACTCGGGAAGCGAGCGCCCGGCCTGGCGCATGAACCACACGGGCAGCCGCTCGGGGCGCTCGCCGCGGTAGGCGCGCACGAGCGGCGACGATGACGTGGCGCCTGTCATGAGCGGGTGAGCGGAGGGGAGCGGCACGGCCTCACGATACCAGCGGGCGCATTGCGCGGCGAACCGCAAAGTCGTTGCAGCGCAGTCGAATATCCCGCTCAGCCGGCACTCAGCCGGCGGAGCAGCGCTGATGCTGCGCGCCGGGCCTGCTGTTACGATCCCGCCATGGGATTGGCCATGGTCGGCGTCAGCCACCACGATGTGCCGCTTCCCGTACTCGACGAACTGAGCCGCCTGGTGGACGAACTCCCTGCGGAGCTCGTCGCGCAGCCCCATGCCGGAGTCGACGGCGCAGTCCTCCTGTCGACCTGCAATCGCGTCGAGGTCTACCTCGAGGCAGGCGACACCCGCCGAGCTGCCGATGCAGTGCGGGATCTGCTCATCCGCAAGTGCTCGCATGCGGCCCCCGATGTCGACTTCCCCAGGCCGCGCCTGGCCGACGATGTCGCCCGGCACCTGTTCGCCGTCGCTGCCGGCCTGGACTCGATGGTGGTCGGCGAGGACGAGATCGCCGGGCAGGTCCGGCGTGCCCTGACGCAGGCGCGCGCCGCGGGCACGACTTCGCCCTCCCTCGAGCGCCTGTTCCAGTCGGCATCGAGTGCGTCCAAGCAGGTGTCGTCGAGCACGGGCCTGGGCGCCGCGGGCCGGTCGATCGTGAGCGTTGCCCTGGATCTCGTCGAGCAGGAGCAGCCCCTGAGCGGGAAGCCGGCACTGCTCATCGGCACTGGCTCGTTCGCGCGCGTGGCCTATGCGTCGCTGGGCAAGCGCGGCATGAGCGACGTGATGGTCTTCTCGATGAGCGGCCGGGCCCGCAGGTTCGTCGAGACGCATGGTGGCGAGGCGATCACCCAGGCAGGGCTCATCGACGCACTCGGCCGGGCCGAGCTCGTCGTCTCCTGCAGTGGCGCCCCGCATCCCGTCCTCGATGCCCGAACCCTCGAATCCGTGACACTCGAGCGCCAGTCGCCGCTTCCGGTGCTCGATCTCGCGCTGACCCAGGATGTCGACGACGATGCGCGCGGCCTTGCGAGCGTGCGCGTGATCGACCTCGAGGTGATCTCCCGGCACGTCCCGTCCGAGCATGGCGATGCCTATGCGGCCGCGCAGCGCATCGTCAACGAGGCAGTGCGCAAGTTCGGCCTGCGCGAGGACGAGCGATCGTCGGACGCAGCCGTGGTCGCCCTGCGCGGCCACGTACTGGCGATCTTGGAGCGCGAGCAGGCGAGGGCGCATGCGCGACTCGACGTCGAGACGTCCGAGGCCGTCGCGCATGCCCTCCATCGCTTCGCGGGCGAATTGCTGCATGAGCCGACCATCCGTGCCCGGCAGCTGTCCCGCGAGGGCGCTGCGCTGGAATTCGAATCGGCCCTGCGCACAGTGTTCGGCATTGACACGGAGCGATGACCCTTCGCCTCGGCACTCGCGGAAGTGCGCTCGCTGTCACGCAGTCGCAGCAGGCGGCAGATGCCATCACGCGGGTGACCGGGCTCGATGTCGAACTGGTGCGCATCACCACGCTCGGCGACGTGCACACCGGCTCACTGGCCTCGATGCCCCAGCCCGGGGTCTTCGTCTCGGCACTTCGCGAGGCACTGCTGCGCGGCGAGGTTGACGTCATCGTCCATTCGATGAAGGACCTCCCGTCCGAGCAGCCCGCTGGCCTGGTGATCGCAGCGGTGCCCCGGCGCGTGGACCCACGCGATGTGCTGATCGCCAGGAACGGCCTTCGCCTCGACGATCTGCCGCCGGGCAGCCGCGTCGGCACCGGCTCGCCGCGCCGCCGGGCCCGTGTCCGCGCACTGCGGCCCGACCTTGCCGTCGTCGACCTGCGCGGCAACGTCGACACCCGGATCCGCAAGGTCCACGACGGCGAGCTCGACGCAGTGGTCCTCGCCGCTGCAGGCCTGGAACGACTGGGCCGGCTTGCGGAGGTCAGCGAGTACTTCGCGATCGATCGCATGCTGCCCGCTCCTGCCCAAGGAGCCCTGGCCATCGAGGTGGCGGCCGACTCTGACCTTGTCGGCGACCTGGCCGGGCTCGACGACTTCGCGGCGCGGATGGCGACCATCGCCGAGCGCGAGGTCCTCACGGCCGTGGCCGCGTCGTGCGCCACTGCCATCGCGGCCCACGCCACCGTCGTCGGCGGCCGCCTACGCCTGCTGGCCGAGGTCTTCGGATCGCAACCCGGTGAGTTCGCGTCCTTCGACGGCGAGTGCGCCTTCGAGATGGGCTTCCCCCCGGCCGAGTCTGCGATAGCGCTCGGCCACCAGGCGGGCCAGGCCCTGCTCGACGCCGGGGCCCGTGACTACGTGAATCCGCGATGACCGCGCGCGTGCTGCTGGTGCGTCCGGCGACCGCTCGCGACGACGACGCCGACCTGCTGGCGCGAGCGGGCTGCGAGGTCGTCGCGGAGCCCTACCTGGTCGTGGCGCCGAGTGCCGACCCCGGTGCACGGCAGCGCGCTCGCGACGCCCTCGCGGCGATAGCGGATGGCGCCGACTGGCTCATCGTGGCCTCGCGCAATGCGATCGGGGCACTCGCAGAGCTCACGTCGGATGCCGAGGTCACCCAGGCCGTCACCGCAGGCTCTGCGCGCGGGCTGCGCGTGGCGGCGGTGGGCGAGGCGACCGCCGCGGCTGTCCGGCAGTTCGGCGCGACGCATGTCCTGCTGCCGGAGGCGGGCACGGGAGCCGCGCTCGCGCAGGCCCTCGTCGCGCAGGCCCTCGTCGCCCAGGCCGTCGTCGCGCAGGCTGCTACGTCGTCGGCCGTGCTGCCACGCGGCAACCAGGCCATGCGCGAGCTGCCGGCGATCTTGCGCCAGGCGGGGTGGACCGTCGACGATCCCGTGGTCTACGAGACTTCCACCATTGCCGTCAGGCCCAGTTCGGCAGACCTGCTGGCGGACGGCTTCTTCGATGCCGTAGTGGTGCGCTCGCCGAGTGCCGTCAGGGCCGTCCATGAGCACGTGCGCGCGCTGCCTGCCTCGACCGTGGTCGTGTGCGGCGGCCCGACCACCGCGGGCGAGGCGGAGCGCCTGGGCCTGGCGACTATCGTGCAAAGCCCAGGGCCCGATGCGCACAGCGTTGCGCGGGCGGTCGTGGAGGCAATCGAGTCAGGAGAGCGAGCATGACCGTCCCCTACGAACGCCCTCGTCGGCTGCGATCGACCCCTGCCATGCGCAGGCTCGTGCGCGAGACCTCGATCAGCGCGAGCCAGTTCGTGCTTCCGGCCTTCCTGCGCGAGGGGCTCGCGGAGCCGGTCGAGATCACTGGCATGCCGGGCGTGCTCCAGCACTCGCGCGACTCCCTCAAGCGGGCCGCGGCCGATGCGGTGGCGGCCGGGGTCAGCGGCATCATGCTGTTCGGAGTGCCGTCGAACCGCGATGCGACGGCCACTGAGGCGTGCGAGGCCAGCGGGGTGCTCTCCGTCGCCGTCGCTGACGTGCGGGCCGAGGTCGGCGACGACGCGGTCGTCATCGCCGACCTGTGCCTCGACGAATTCACCGATCACGGGCACTGCGGCGTGCTCGATGCGCGGGGCAACGTCGACAACGATGCGACGCTCGAGGTGTATCGCTCCATGGCAGCCGTGCTGGCCGACGCCGGCGCCCACATGGTCGGCACCAGCGGCATGATGGACGGCCAGGTGGCGGCCGTGCGCGAGGCGCTCGACGCGGCAGGGCGCACGGACGTCTCGATCCTTGCCTATGCGGCGAAGTACGCCTCGGCCCTCTACGGCCCCTTCCGCAATGCGGTCGAGTCGAAGCTCAGTGGCGACAGGCGCACGTACCAGCAGGACCCGGCCAATCGCCGCGAATCGCTGCGCGAGGTGCGACTCGACGTTGCCGAGGGCGCTGACATCGTCATGGTCAAGCCCGGTCTCGCCTACCTCGACGTCATTGCCGACGTCGCAGCGGAGGTCGACGTTCCGGTCGCTGCCTACGTCGTCTCCGGCGAGCTGGCCATGGTCGAGTACGCCGCCGCCGCAGGGGCCATCGACCGCGACCGCACGATCCTCGAGGTGCTCACGTCGATCAACCGCGCGGGCGCCGATGTCATCTGCACGTACTGGGCGACCGAGGTCGCCGGCTGGCTGAACCAAGGCAGGGGAGCATGAACCGCAGCACTTCCGAGCAGTGGCACGAGCGCGCGAAGCTCAGCGTTCCCGGCGGCGTGAGCTCGCCGGTGCGGGCATTTCGGGCCGTGGGCGGGCATCCCGTCTACTTCTCCAGCGGTGCGGGCGCATGGGTGACCGATGTCGACGGCAATGAGTACGTCGACATGGTCGGCTCCTGGGGGCCGATGATCCTCGGGCACGCCCACCCGGCCGTGGTGGATGCAGTGGCAGACGTGGTGCGTCACTCGTCGTCCTTCGGCGCGCCGTCGAGTGCGGAGACGCTTCTCGCCGAGGAGATCCGCGCACGGGTGCCCGCGGTCGATCGCGTCCGGTTCGTCTCCTCGGGCACCGAATCCGTCATGACGGCCGTGCGACTTGCGCGTGCTGCGACCGGACGCGACCTCATCGTGAAGTTCGCAGGCTGCTATCACGGGCACATGGACGCCCTGCTCGTGCAGGCCGGCTCGGGCGTGGCCACGCTCGGCCTTCCCAACTCTCCTGGCGTCACCGCTGGCACGGCGGCCGACACGATCGTTCTGCCGTACAACGACCAGGAGGCGGTTGAGCGCCTGTTCGCCGAGCACGGCGCGCGGATCGCGGCCGTGTTCACCGAGGCGATCCCGGCGAACATGGGCGTCGTTCCGCCGCGCCATGGGTTCAACGAGTTCCTGCGCGACATCACGGCCCGGCACGGTTCGCTGTTCGTCTTCGACGAGGTCATGACGGGCTTCCGCGTCGGACGCGGAGGCTGGTGGGGAGAGACCGGCATGCAGGCCGGCTGGGCCCCAGACCTGTTCACGTTCGGCAAGGTCATCGGCGGCGGGTATCCGCTTGCTGCGGTCGGCGGCCGCGCTGAGGTCATGGACCAGCTCGCACCACTCGGCGCGGTGTACCAGGCGGGCACGCTCAGCGGCAATCCCGTCGCGGCGACTGCCGGGCTCGTCACGCTGCAGCACTGCACCGACGACGTCTACCGGCATCTGCATGCCAGTGCTGCCCAGGTCGGACGCATCGTGTCGGAGGCACTCTCGGCCGCCGGCGTTCCGCATCGGCTGCAATCCGAGGGCGGCCTCTTCAGCATCTTCTTCGGCCCCGACGAGGTCAGCGACTTCTCCGAGGCGGCGAAGCAGGACGAAGCCGCCTTTGCACGCTTCTTCAACGCCATGCTCGACGAAGGAGTATCGCTGCCACCGTCGGCCTACGAGGCCTGGTTCGTCTCCGCCGCCCACGGCGATCGCGAGCTCGACCACATCGCGCGAGCAGCCGCTACGGCCGCCCGCTCCGCCGCCAGTTGACCCCACTCCTGGGTCAAGTGGACCCCGGAGGCTGTTTCGCCCGGCGTGTCCTGCCAGTTGACCCCACTCCTGGGTCAAGTGGACCCCGGAGGCTGTTTCGCCCGGCGTGTCCTGCCAGTTGACCCCACTCCTGGGTCAAGTGGACCCCGGAGGCTGTTTCGCCCGGCG
>CAYFLP010000136.1:0-6960 GCA_964344045.1 uncultured Bifidobacteriaceae bacterium | reverse complement strand
CATCGTCACGGTCGTGGGCTTGAAGCTCGAGCTCATCCTCGAGGCCTTCCCCGAAGTCGGCTATGTCTACAACGAGGCGTACGACCAGACCAACACCAACCGCAGCCTGCTGAAGGCACTGCGCCAGTCGACCCCCGGCGGCGTGCTGTGGATGAACGGCGATGTCGTCTTCGATGCCAAGGTGCTCGAGCGCGTGAAGGACCTCATCGCCCAGGACCAGTCGTTCATCTGCGTCAACACCGCTGTCGTCGGCGAGGAAGAGGTCAAGTACACCGTCGACGAGTCGGGTTTCGTCAAGGAGCTGTCCAAGCAGGTCCAGGACGCCCTCGGCGAGGCCGTCGGCATCAACTTCATCGCGGCGAAGGACAAGCAGCGCCTCATCGAGCGCCTTGCGCAGTGCGAGGACTCGGACTACTTCGAGCGCGGAATCGAGCTGATGGTCGAGAAGGATGCCGCGCAGGTGCTCCCCTTCGACATCAAGGACCTGTTCGCGGTAGAGGTCGACTTCGAGGAAGACCTGTCCCGCGCCAATCAGCACCTGTAAGCCGTGGTTCCGCCACTCGCAGCGGGCCCTTGCCACTAGCCTGTGGCGGCATGGAACGCAGCGAGGCACCTGAGCAGCCTGCGCAGGTGCCGCTGTCGCCCGTCGAACGGGTCGACCAGGTCGCTCAATTCGGCGCTCCCCGGCTGTGGATCGCCCTGATCGGCATCATCGCGCTCATCCTCGCTGCCCTCGCCTGGGCCACTATCGCCCGATCCCCCGAGACGATCTCTGTCGACGGCATCATCTCCACTCAGGGCGGTGTCCTCGAAGCCACTCCCTCGCGCAGCGGAACCATCACCGGCGTGTTCGTCGAGGTGGGCGAGAAGGTGGTCGCGGGCAACAATCTCGCCGAGGTCGAGGACGACTCAGGCACCCGCTTTCGCGTGCAGGCACCCGCCGATGGAACGGTCATCGAGTTGATCGCCCAGGTAGGGGGCTTCGCCGAGGCCGGAGTGCCGGTTGCGTTGATGCAGGAGAGCAAGAACGAGCTGTTCGCGATCGCCTTCGTCCCCATGGACACGATGGGCCCGATCACCCCAGGCGATGTCGTCCTCGTCTCGCCAGCAACCGCTCCCGCATCCGCATACGGCTATGCGCAGGGCGTTGTCACCGATGTCGCGCGGCTGCCCATGAGCGCTGGACGCGTGGCTCAGCTGGTCGGCAACCTGTCTGGCTACGAGGGCCTCGTGGCCGCGGGAATGCCCATCATCGAGGTGCGAGTAGCACTCGTGCCGGATGCGTCGACCCCTTCGGGCATCGCCTGGACCCAGGGCTCCGGTCCACCCCATGCGCTCATCGGCCAGACGCCGTGGTCGGGCGAGATCGTCGTGGGCGAGCATGCTCCCATCGAGAAAATCCTGGGCTGACATGGGCGCCAGGGTCACCCCGCGCCTCGCCTACGGCCCGCAGGAGTCGGCCGCAGCATGCCTCGCCATGCTCCTGGGCTGGGCCGGCTATCGGGTCTCGTCCGACGAACTGCTCGCGGCCGTGCCCACTGGCCGTGACGGGGTCGGCCTGGAAGGGCTCGACCAGGCAGCAGCGAGCCTGGTCGGCAACGAGGCCTTGCGGAGAGTTCCTGTTGCCCAGGCACGTCAGGCAGGTCCGGCAGTCGTGTACCTCGCCAGTCGCCGGCCGATAGTCATCGAGGCCTGGGGGGACCATACGTGCCGCGGGGTGGATCCATGGTCGGGGCGAATCGACGTGCCGACCGAGGAACTTCCCGAGAACGGCGAGGCACTAGTCGTCGGAAGGCGTGGCGGACGGCCCCTCCGCGCGACCTGGACACCACCGTGGCTCTTGCACCTGCTGCGCGGTGAGAGTGCAGGCATTGCGTTCGTGGTACTCGCAGGCATTGCCCTGGTCGTCCCGGGGCTGCTGGCTCCTGCACTCATCCGCGAATTCGTCGACACGCATGTGGATGGGGGCCAGTCGGGCCCCGTCTGGGCGATCGCTGTAGGCCTCATCGCGGCAGCCGCACTCGCCGGCGTGCTTACCTGGCTGCAGCTCACCGGGCTCGGGCGGCTGACGTCAGTGACCGTCATCCGCTCGGCATCGCGCACTATCTGGCAGCTGCTACGCATGCCCGCCACCTTCCACTCGAACCATGATTCGAGCACCACGGCCTATCGATTCGGACTCAACGAGCAAGTCGCCGACCTGCTCGCGGGGCGCCTGACCGTGGCAGTGCTCGCGCAGGTCACGGCTGCCTGCTATCTCATCGGCATTGCGGTCATCTCACCGCTGATCGCCGCCATCGCTCTCATCGGCTATGCGATCGCGCTCGCGCTCCTGCTGCCCATCGGGCGGCGCCGGTCAGAGGTCAGGCAGCGACAGGCCCGTGAGGCGGCCAATGTCTCCACGCAGGTCAGCGCAACGATCCGAGTCATCGAGACCCTTAAGGCAACGAGCAGCGAGGACATCGCCTTCGCACGCGGTTACGGGGCCGTGGGAATGCGCCTGACACTGGGCGATACCTCGCTGTGGGCTCGCTTCGGCATGACGCCCGCACTGGCGATCGGCCTCGCGACAGCCGCCGTGGTCGCCGCAGGTTCGATCCTGGTCATCAACGGCACCCTGAGCCCGGGGTCGATGACCGCCATCTTGATGCTCGTCGCGGCCATGCTCGCACCGCTCGTCCCCCTCGCCGCTGCCTTCGACGCCGCGCTACTCTCGCGAGGCGCGGTGGAGCAACTCGGCGACCTTCTCGAACAACCAGCCGACGCAGCCTTCCAGCCAGGCCCGGCACCTGCGCAGGCCAAGCCCGCTGCCGGGGGATCGAGGCTGGAGCAATCGCGAGTCACCGGCCGGCGTGGCACGCTGGCTATCGACCCGTGGGCCGCCAGCGTCGAATTGCGCAATGCGTCCTTCGGCTTCACTCCGACCGGGCCACGGCTCATCGAGGGCCTCGACCTGACGATCGCACCCGGCACTGTCACGGCGCTCGTGGGAGAGAGTGGCAGCGGCAAGACAACGGTGGGACGACTTCTCGCCGGCCTGTACCACCCGCACGACGGCGAGTTGATCCTTGATGGCGCGGCCATCGCCCCCGGTGATCGCCTGCGTCGTGCGCAGAACATCTCCTTCGTCGACCAGGACATCGTCCTGTACCAGGCGACCGTGCGGCAGAACATCACCTTGTTCGATCCGGCCATTGCGGATTCCGCGGTATTGCGCGCGGCCCGCGACGCCCAGATCGATACGGACATATCCCAGCGTCCAGGCGCTTTCGACGCACCGGTCGCGGAAGACGGGCGGAACTTCTCCGGCGGCCAGCGGCAGCGGCTAGTGATCGCTCGCGGCATCGTTCGCGGGCCGCGACTGCTGATTCTCGACGAGGCAACCAGTGCGCTCGACGCTCGAACCGAGGGACTCATCCTCGAGTCCTTGCGCCGCACCGGGATGACGATCGTGCTTGTCGCCCATCGCCTTTCGACCATGCGCATGGCCGATCGGATCATCGTCCTTGATCGCGGCGCCATCTGCGAGGACGGAACGCATGACGAGCTGATGGGCCACGATGCCCACTACCGCAGGCTGGTGACCGCATGACGGCCGAGTCCAGCCGCCGCGAGCACGACGAGCAACGGGCCGCGCATGCGCTCGGGCAGGTGCTTACGACGTCGCTGCAGCTGCCCGTCGGGCCAGAAGCGAGCTCGCGCCCATTCGAGGTCGCCGCCATTCTCGCCGACAGGCTGGGAGCGAAGCTTCGACCCGTGACTGTCTCCCCCGACGCCGCGCCGCTTGCCCAGGTGCGCACCGTGTTGGAGGCAGCCCAGGTGCGCACCCGTCCGATCCGGCTCGACCCCCGATGGCAGCACCGCAACGTGCCTGCCCTGGCGGTCGAGATCGATGGCAGCGCAGCTGTCGTGCTGCCCGGCAAGGGCTTCGAGCCGCGCCTGCACCGGGTTGGCCGGCCAGCAGAACGCGTCACCGATGACATTGCCGAGCGCATCTCGCCCGCAGCGCTCGAAGTGATCCCGGCGCTTCCGGCCACGATCACGAGCCTTCGCCAGCTGTTCTGGTGGAGCGTGACCCCCGGACGCTGGCAGTTGCTCATCGGCCTGTTGGCTTCCGTGGCCGCCGGGCTCCTGACCATGGCATTTCCCCTGATCCTCGACGCGGTCTTCACTCAGGCGGTGCCCACGGGCGAGCGCGGCCGCGCTTTGGCCTTGGCTGCAATCCTCGCGATGCTGACCATCGCCGGGGCATGCTTCTCGTTCGTTCGCATCACCGCGACCATTCGCACTACCGACTCCATCGAATTGACCGCCACTGGAGCGATCTTCGACCGGATGCTTCGCCTTCCGCTGGCCACGATCAAGAAGTGGTCGACCCCGGAACTCACACGCCGCATCCTCATCCAAGGCCCACTGGCCGATATCGCCTTCGATCTCCTGGGCGTCGGCCTCCTTGCCCTTGTCATCGCAGTCGTCAATGCCATCGCCTCGCTCGTGATCAGCATTCCGCTGGGCCTCGTCACGATTGCCACCGCGCTCGTGGTGGCCGCGATAACGCTGATCGGAGCCCGTGCCGAACGCGCGCGCAGGCTGGCTGAACTCGACAGGCAGGACCAGGTCGACGAGATCGTGCTCGACCTCGTTCGCGGATGGACGCCGATACGCATCTGCGCAGGTGAGGAGGCCGCGTTCGCGAGGTGGGCCGATGCCTACGCGCGCCTGCGCCACGCGTACCTGCGTCGATGGGGCCTCGAGGTAGGGATCGACAGCCTCCGGGTCTTCGTGGCCGCCGCGGGCTTCGCGGGGCTCGTCCTCGTCGCAGCCCGACTCGACGGCCTCGCATCGGGCGCTTTCCTGGCCGCAGTCGCCGCGTACGGCCAATGCATGGCGGGCATGGCCGGCCTGGCGATGACATCGCGCACGGTGACGCGGGCCCTGCCTGCCGTCGACCGCATCACGCCCATCCTGCTGGCGGAGCCGGAGGTCTCATCCGACCGCGAGAGCCTGGGAGCCGTGGCCGGTGGCCTGGCGATGCGGTCGGTGAGTTTTCGCTACGACGGCGATGATGTCTGGGATCTGCGCGATATCACGCTCGACATCCCTGCAGGCTCCTTCGTTGCCCTCGTGGGCACCAGCGGCTCAGGCAAGTCGACGCTGCTGCGCCTGCTCATGGGCCTGGAGGTCCCCACGCACGGCAGCGTGCTGCTCGACGGTAGCGACCTCAACTCCATCGATACGCGCAGCTACCGCTCGCATTGCGGCGCCGTGCTCCAGTCGAGCCTGCTCCTGCCGGGCACGATTCGCGACAACCTCACCGTGGCCAGCGGCCCGCGGACGGATGCGCAGATGTGGACCGCACTGGAGTCAGCCGCCGGCGCAGACGCCGTACGGCAGATGCCCCTGGGCCTGGACACCTACATTGACGAAGGCTCCACGGTGATATCCGGCGGCCAACGTCAGCGCCTCCTCCTGGCACGCGCCCTGCTCGCCGAACCGACCCTGCTCTTTCTCGACGAGGCGACAAGCGCACTCGACAACGTCACACAGGCCGCAGTGTCCGCGACGGTGCAGAACCTGAGCGCCACGCGCGTGGTGATCGCACACCGCCTGGCCTCCGTACGGCATGCAGACGCGATCATCGTGATGGACAAGGGAATGGTCGTGCAGCAGGGCACGTTCGACGAACTGGCACTCGAGCCGGGGCTGTTCCGAGAACTCGTGGAGAGGCAGGAACTATGAGAGGCGTTCGCGCGGGCGGCCTGCGAGGCGCTGCGGCGACAGTGGCCCTGTTGGCCCTGGTGTCCCTGTCGTCCCTTGCCGCAGGCTGCTCAGCCGATGCCGGGCACTCCCCCACGCCCGAGGCCACGGCACCCGTGGGCCCGCCTGTGATCGTGGCCGTCGATCCAGCCTCGGCACCGTTGGCCTACGCCGTTCCTGGGGGCCACCAGGGCATGGAGGTCGAATACGCGACTGCACTGGGCGCCGAGATGGGCCGTCCAGTCGAGTTTCGGACCATCCCGTTCGGCGACCTCATCGACACGGTCGCCGCAGGCGAGGCCGACATGGCTATCTCGGGGATCTTCAGCACCGACGCTCGCAAGGAGAAGGTCGACTTCGTCGAATACTCGGCCGCTGGTACCTCGTGGCTCGACCTCACCGAGGCTGGCTTCGATCCCACTCGTGCCTGCGGCTTCTCGGTGGGCGCCGTCGCAGGCACCGTCCAGTTCACGAGGGACCTGCCCGAGCGCAGTGCCGCGTGCGAGAAGGCCGGCGACCCGCCGATCAGCATCGTCGAACTCGCGGACAACGAGGCAGGCGCCCATGAAGTGCTCGCCGGGAACATCGACGCCTTCGTAGCCGACACCCCGATCGTGCGCTATCTCGCGAGCCGCAGCAAGGGCCGCATGCACGTCGATAGCTCCGAGTACGACGTGCAGCCGTATGGGATCGCCATCGCGAAGGGCTCCCCCTTGCGCGACGACCTGCACTCAGCAGTCACCGCCCTGGCCGACGACGGCACCTTCGCCCGCCTGTCGGCCAAGTGGGGCATCGACGACCCACGCGCACCCGTGGGCAAGCAGCAGGCCTTCGGCTAGGCCACATACGCCAGCGAGCGGCGGGTCGTGGCCGACTCATCACTGATGAGAGTCGGCCACGACCCGCCGCTCGCCTAGGTCATGCGAGGCGACGTGGCGCCTAGGCCATGGCCTTCTGCAGGTTCTCGTCGATGGCAGCGAGGAAGTCCTGCGTGGTCAGCCACGGGGCGTCCTTGCTGATCAGCAGGGCGAGATCCTTGGTCATCTTGCCCTCCTCGACCGTCTCGATGCAGACGCGCTCGAGGGTCTCGGCGAACTCGGTGACCGCGGGGGTGCCGTCCATGCGTCCACGGTGGTTCAGGCCCTGGGTCCACGCGAAGATCGATGCGATCGGGTTCGTGGACGTGGGCTTGCCCTGCTGATG
>CAYFLP010000135.1:1463-6994 GCA_964344045.1 uncultured Bifidobacteriaceae bacterium | reverse complement strand
ACCTGTTCGCCGGCGATCTCGACGGCATCAGGCACCGCATCGACTACCTGACCTCACTGGGAGTCACCTACCTGCACCTCATGCCGCTCCTGACCCCACGCCCCGGTGCCAATGACGGCGGCTATGCGGTCATGGACTACCGCTCCGTGCGCGCGGACCTCGGCACGATGGACGACCTGTCGGCGCTGGCGGCCGAACTGCATGAGGCCGGCATCTCCCTCACCCTCGACCTGGTGCTCAACCATGTCGCCCAGGAGCACGAATGGGCGATGCGCGCCAAGGCAGGCGACGAGGCCTACCGCGACTACTTCTACGTCTTCCCGGACCGACAGCTGCCCGATGCCTACGAGAAGGACCTGCCCGAGGTCTTTCCCGCCTTCGCGCCCGGCAACTTCACGTGGGACGAGGACCTCGGCGCCTGGGTCTGGACCACCTTCAACTCCTGGCAATGGGACGTCAACTGGTCCAACCCCAGCGTGTTCGTCGAGTACGCCGACGTCATCGGCTTCCTCGCGAACCAGGGCGCCGACTGCATCCGTCTCGACGCGATCGCCTTCGTCTGGAAGCGGCTGGGCACCAACTGCCAGAACCAGCCCGAAGTCCATGCGATCACCCAGGCACTGCGCGCTTGCGCCCATGTCATGGCACCCTCGCTGGTGTTCAAGGCCGAGGCCATCGTGGGCCCCCAGGACGTCGTGCACTACCTGGGCCAGGGCGAGCATGCCGGCAAGGTCTCCGATCTCGCCTACCACAACTCCCTCATGGTGCAGATCTGGTCAGCGCTGGCAGCCCGCGACGGGCGCCTGCTGGCGACCGCCCTGTCGCGCTTCAATCCCATCCCCGTCTCGAGTGCCTGGGCCACGTACTTGCGATGCCACGACGACATCGGCTGGGCCATCGACGACGCCGATGCGGCCGCGGTCGCGTGGGACGGTCCCGGGCACCGGGCCTTCCTCGCGGACTTCTATGCGGGCGATTACCAGCCGTCGTTCGCGACGGGCATGCACTTCCAGTCCAATGCCCTCACGGGCGACCGCCGCACGTCCGGCAGCGCTGCCAGCCTCGCCGGGCTGGAGGCCGCTCTCGCCACGGGCGACGAGGCAGCCGTGGCCATGGCCCAGCAGCGACTGCTGTGCGCCTACGCAATGGTGTTCGGCTTCGGCGGGCTGCCCCTGCTCTACATGGGCGACGAGCTGGGCATGCTCAACGATCACTCATACCTGGACGACCCGGCCAAGGCGGATGACAACCGCTGGGTGCACCGCCCGGCGATGGACTGGGCCCTCGTCGATAGGGCGCGAGCCGACACCCGGTCCGTGGCCGGGCAGGTACTCGCTGCCGTGCGGCACTTGATCGACGTGCGCACTGGCCTCAGCGCACTGCACGCATCCGTGCCGACCGAGGTCTACGTCACCGGCAACCCCGCCGTCCTCGCCTTCCGCCGGCGACATGCCGCCGGCACGATCGTGCAGGTCTACAACCTCTCGGAGTCCGAGCAGACGTTCGATGGCGCGGCACTGTGGCCCCTGTCGGGTGCCACGGTGGTCGACCGACTCACCGGCACCGAGTTCGAGGTGGCCGACACGATGGCCATCGCGCCGTACGGCCATTGGTGGCTGACGCTCGCACAGTCCTAGCCAGCGCACGTGTCCTAGTCTGGGACCGTGCCTGATTTCCACTACAGCGACATGCTGCCGCTCGGCCCCGACGAGACGCCGTACCGGCTGGTGACGACCGAGGGCGTCGAGACCCTCACCCTCGGTGACCGGAGCTTCCTGAGCGTCTCTCCCGAGGCACTGCGAATACTGGCCTTCGAGGCGCTGCGCGACATCTCGCACCTGCTGCGCCCTGGCCACCTGGCACAGCTGTCGAAGATCCTCAGCGATCCCGAGGCGAGCCCCAACGACAGGTTCGTCGCCCTCGACCTGCTCAAGAATGCGAATATCGCGGCCGGCGGCGTGCTGCCCATGTGCCAGGACACCGGCACGGCGATCATCATGGGCAAGCGCGGCCAGCAGGTGCTCACGGCCGGCGACGACGAGCGCGACCTCTCACAGGGCGTCTACGACGCCTATCAGAACCTGAACCTGCGCTACTCGCAGATGACCCCACTGTCGATGTGGCAGGAGCGCAACACCGGAACGAACCTTCCTGCGCAGATCGAGCTGTACGCCGACACCCATCACGGCAACGAACTCCAGTACTCGTTCTTGTTCATGGCCAAGGGAGGTGGCAGCGCCAACAAGAGCTACCTCTTCCAGGAGACCGCCGCACTGCTCAACCCTGCGTCCTTCACGAAGTTCCTCGACGAGAAGCTGCGCAGCCTCGGCACCGCCGCCTGCCCGCCGTACCACTTGGCCGTCGTGGTCGGAGGCACCAGCGCCGAGTTCGCGCTGAAGACGGCCAAGTACGCCAGTGCCCGCTACCTCGACGCCCTTCCCGTGCACGGTTCCGCCGACGGCCACGGCTACCGCGACCTGGAGATGGAGCAGGAGATCCTCGCGATGACCCAGGCCTTCGGCATCGGGGCGCAATTCGGCGGCAAGTACTTCTGCCATGACGTGCGGGTGATCCGCCTGCCGCGCCACGGGGCTTCGTGCCCGGTGGCCATCGCGGTGTCCTGCTCTGCCGATCGCCAGGCGCGGGCGAAGATCACGCCCGAGGGAGTGTTCCTCGAGCAGCTCGAGACAGATCCTGCCCACTACCTGCCCGATGTCACCGACGAGCACCTCGACGACGAGGTCGTGCGCATCGACCTGAACCAGCCCATGGACGACGTGCGGTCCACGCTGGCCAAGCTGCCGGTCAAGACGCGCGTCTCCCTCACCGGGACGATCGTGGTCGCCCGCGACCTGGCGCATGCGCGCATCAAGGAGATGCTCGACCGCGGCGAGCCGATGCCCGCCTACATGCGCGACCACGCCGTCTACTACGCAGGCCCGGCCAAGACGCCCGAGGGCTACGCCTCAGGGTCCTTCGGCCCGACGACGGCCGGCCGCATGGACGGCTATGTCGACCAGTTCCAGAAGGCGGGCGGCTCGATGGTGATGCTCGCGAAGGGCAATCGCAGCGCGGCTGTCACGCAGGCGTGCCAGCAGAACGGCGGCTTCTACCTTGGCTCTATTGGCGGCCCTGCTGCCCGACTGGCCCAGGACAACATCCGCAAGGTCGAGGTGCTCGACTTCCCCGAGCTGGGCATGGAAGCCGTATGGCGGATCGAGGTCGAGGACTTCCCGGCCTTCGTCGTGGTCGACGACAAGGGCAATGACTTCTTCGCCGAGACCTTGCGCCCCGTGGTGACCAGCATCCCGGTCGGCAAGCCGAGCTAGCAGCCGCTGATGCCGCTTCCCCAGTGGTGGCGGCCGGCGCCATTGCGCCAGATCGTCCAGAAGGCGCGGTCCTGCCAATAGCGACTCCAGTTGTTGGGAGTCGTACGGCGCAGTTGCTGCATGAGGTCGACACCCTGGTCGCCCAGTTCCTTGCGCACCTCGCGCTGCATCATCCACGCGGCGCCGTCGCCGAGCGCCGCACTCATCTGGTACGCACCATGGAAGACACCGTTCGAAGCCCGGTAGTTGGCGTGGCTCTCGCGCTCGATGATGCACTGACGAGTGTCCTCGAGGCCGGGCATGTACCACTTGCCCGTGTAGAGGCTGGGCTCGTAGCCACGCGGATCGTTGGCGGCCTGGTCGTCGCCCAGCATCAGGGCCCGTTCACGGGACTGGGCATCGGGGCCGGCCGCTGCGTCCTGCGTGTCGCCAGCAGGATCGATGAGCGCGGCATTCGCCTCGTCGCTGGCCGGCGGGCCTCCGCCCGTCTCGGCCCGCGCTGCCGGCATGAGCACCCAGAGCGCACTGCCGACGAGGCCGGCGGCGAGTGCCGCACGTGCTCGTCGAGACATGCCCACCGAGGACTCCCTTGACCTAGACGTGACCGTGACGTGACCATGACGTGCCCCCGAAGTCCCCCTGGAGAGCCCCGGAAGTGTGCTCCACTCGGAGCGCACGGACCACTACGTTGCCGAACCCGGGCCGAATTGTCACGCCGGAGCAGAGTGGCTCATGTCACAGAAGAATGCCTCAAAACGGATATTTCACCGTAGATTTCGGGTGCCGCGCCCACCCGCAGCGCCATATCACGTGATGCAGATCACAGCTGCCGGCCCCTACCGGTAGGTACGCAGGCCGCTGTCGCCCAGCAGGTAGGAATGATCGTTGAACGTCAGCAGCGACTTGCGCCGCGCCGAGGCAGTCACCGTCGTGAGGCTGGCGTTCACGCTGACACGGTTGAAGGCGACCACGGCACTCGCCGACCCGCCGATCAAGTGCGCGCCCAGCGCGGCGATGACACCTGCCGACGTCGCGACGACCGCATCCCGGCCACGAGGCAGCCGCTCGGCGAGGTCATCGAGCGCTTCGCGCACGCCGTCGGCGAACGACGTCCACACCGGATCCGCGGACTCGATGGACGCGATCAGCTCCTCGTCCAGGTACTCCTGGAAGGCGGCCGAGGTCAGGCCCGCACTCGCGCCCGGGCCCCCGAGCCGACGGTCGACGAGGGCATGGGCATCGAGCTCATTCCAGCGCTCGTCGATGAAGGACGGCTCCACGCCCAGCCGGCTTCCGACGATCTCGGCCGTATCGCGCTGGCGGACGAGCGCTCCGCTGCCCAGGACCGGATCTCGCAGCGGCCGGCGGGCCAGCTCGGCGCCCGCTACGTCGGCCTGCACGCGGCCGAGGTCGGAGAGGACGTCGTAGTCATCGGTGCCGAAGCTCGCCTGCCCGTGCCGGACGAGGTAGATCGTGGGCATCGTCAGTGCTGCTAGGAGACCAGAACGAGCGGCCGGGCCAAGAGCTCGGCCATGGTCTGCAGGTACTCGGCAGCAGGTGCGCCATCGACGACCCGGTGGTCGAACGTGAGGCTGAGGGTGAGCACCTGGGTACGCACCCAGGCCTCGCCTTCCCACTTGCCGGAGTCGCGCAGGCGGCCGACGCCGAGGATGCCCACGTTGCCCGGGTTGATCACCGGGGTGAACATGTCGACGCCGTAGGTACCGAGCGAGGTGACGGCGAAGGTGCCGCCTTCCATCTCGTCGAGTCCGATGGAGCCATTTCGGCAGCGCTCCGCGAGATCGCGGGTGGTGGCTGCCAGGTCGGGCAGCGAGAGCCGATCGGCATCGCGGATCACGGGGACCATGAGGCCACCGGGAACGGCCACGGCAAGGCCCATGTGGATGCGGCCGAGCAGGTGGATCTCCTTGTCGACGATCGTCGAGTTCAAGATCGGATGCTGGCGCAGCGCGAGGGCCGCAGCACGAACCACGAAGTCGTTCAGGCTGGGAACGGGCAGTCCGAGAGGCGCGTACTGCTCCTTCATGGTTGCGCGCAGGGCCACCACGGCGTCCATGCCTACCTCGAAGCCATGGGTGAGCTGCGCCATCTCGGTCAGGCTCTGCTGCATGCGGGCCGCAATGGTGCCGCGCATGCAGCAGAGCCTGACCCACATGGCGCAGCTCACCCATGGCTTCGAGG
>CAYFLP010000135.1:0-1453 GCA_964344045.1 uncultured Bifidobacteriaceae bacterium | reverse complement strand
GCGCATGCCCTTCATCGGGATGATCGAGGCGGTCTCGTTGCCGACGACCTCCCCGACGACCGCCGGCGCATGTCCCGACACGGCTGCAGCCGCTGCCGCGGCGGGCGCCGAGATCGCGGCCTTGACGTCGCTGCGCGTGACATAGCCGGAGGACGAGGGGATCGACGCTGCATCGATGCCGGCCTCGCGCGCATCTCGGCGTGCCAGCGGGGAGGCGACCTTGCTCGGGCCGGCTACTGCCGCCATGTCGCCACGGGCCGCTGCCTCCTCGACATCCTCGGATACGACGCGGCCACCGGGCCCCGTGCCGCGGACGGCGAGCACGTCGACCCCGAGCTCGTCGGCGACGCGACGGGCGTTCGGGGAGACGAAGGCACGCTGGCCATCACCGGTGGGCGCGGCTGCGACCTCGGTGATGACGATGACCTCCTCGGCGACGGGAGCCGCTGCCGCGGGCGCAGCAGGAGCACCGGCACCGGCCGGCGCAGCCTCGCCTGGAGCGAGCAGCCAGCCCAGGACCGAGCCCGGCGCCAGGGTCGCGCCGTTGCCCACGGCGCGATGCAGGACGCCATCGCCTTCTGCCTCGACGTCGACGTCGATCTTGTCGGTAGCGAGCCTCAGCAGGGGCATGCCCGTCGTGACGGCTGCGCCATCGTCGAGGAGCCACTCATCGACCGTGCCCTCCTCCATGGTGAGGCCGAGCTTGGGCAGGAGGATCTCGATGGCCATCTGGCTACTTCCGCTCGAGGAGACGACGGACGGTTGCCTCGATGCGCGCCGCATCGGGGACGTAGGCGTTCTCCAGGACCGGAGCGTAGGGAACGGGGGCGAAGGGCGCAGCCAGGCGCGCGACAGGCGCATCGAGGTAGTCGAAGGCCTCCTCCTGGATCTGCGCGGAGATCTCAGCGCCGATTCCGCCGAACTGCACGGCCTCGTGCACGACAACTGCCCGATTGGTCTTCTTGACGGACGCCACGATGGTGTCGGTGTCGAGCGGCTGGACGGTGCGCGGATCGATGACCTCGACGGAGATACCGCTCTCGGCCAGCTTCTTGGCTGCCTTCACGGCCTCCGGAACCATGCGCCCGATCGCGACGATGGTCGCGTCCGAGCCTTCCTGCACGACATTGGCGACACCGAACGGGATCGAGTAGAGCTCTTCGGGCACTGGGCCCTTGACGCCGAGCATCTTCTTGTTGAGGACGACGATGGTCGGGTTGTCGTCGCGGATGGCGCCGACGATGAGTCCCTTGGCGTCGTGCGGGCTGGCGGGAAGCGCGACCTTCAGGCCCGGGATATGCGCCAGCCAGGCCTCCAGGCTCTGGCTGTGCTGGGCGGCGGCCGACATGCCCGCGCCACCGGCCGTCGTGATGGTCAGCGGCACCGACACGTTGCCGCCGAACATGTACTTCATCTTCGCGGCCTGGTTGAAGATCTGGTCCATCGCGACGCC
>CAYFLP010000134.1:0-7023 GCA_964344045.1 uncultured Bifidobacteriaceae bacterium | reverse complement strand
AGACGTACTCCTTCCTCGCAAGTGCCTTCCTCGCGGCCTTGATCGTCGCGGTCGCGAGCGTGCTCGCGTACCGGGCCTACTGGCTGGCGCTTGCGAGCGCCGCGTTGCTCATCGCCGTCGTCGTGGCCGGGCCCGCCATTGCCGCGGCGACGGGGCCGCTGCCGCTGTTCGGCCTGCTCATCGCCGCTCTCATCCCGGCCGCCTGGCCGCTCGCAGCCGCGCACATGCGCCTGGCCCTTCCGGCAGTCGTGGCACTCGCGATCCTGGCCGCGCCGCAGGTGCTGCGCACGATGGCGGGCATCGCGGGCAAGGACCCGTTCCTGCTCTACCGCCAGGAGTCGACCCTCGACCTCGGCGTGCCGCCAGGCCCGGCACTGGTCGCGGCACTCCCCGTGCTCCTCATCGGCGTCGCCTGCGCTGTCGTCGTGTGGCGCAGGCGCCAGCCCGTCCTCGCCGCCGTCCTCATCGCGCTGCCCGTCGCCTCGATCGTCATGTCGACGAACGACAGGTGGGGCTTCAACCAGGAGCCCTACCGCTTCTGGCTGCAGTACGAGATCCTCGGCGCGCTCCTCCTCACCCCGGTGCTCGCCTGGTCGATCGCGAACGCAGCAGGCCTCGCCCGCCCGCGCAGGGCAGCCGCTGCCGTCGCAGCGATCGTCGCAGTGGTCGCATGGGCCGCGAGCGCGATGGACGTCACGGGCTGGTGGCGCTTCGCCAGTGACCAGGGCATCGTCAGCGCCACCGACGCGAGGTCCGACGCGATCAACGCGATCCTCGACGGTCGTGAGGGCCTGGTCATGAGCAGCCAGTGCCTGGATCCACGGGTGCTCAAGCTGGTGCACGGAGGGCCGGTCGCCTTCTACAACGCAGGCCTTGCCTGGCCCGCGTCCGAGCACGACTTCAAGATCTTCCAGGATGTCGGGCGCCGCGCCGGCGAGGACTACAACGCCCTGAACGCCGCGCACGTCGCCTGGGTGATCACCGACTCCGCCTGCCCCACCGAGTGGAACTTCGGCCCCGGCCAGCTAGTGCTGCAGGTCAGCCAGCAGCCCTACGAGGCCGGTGGCCAGCAGCAGGAACTCACCTTGTGGATGGTCCAGCACCTGTGACGAGTGGGGGCTTGTGGCTCGATTTCTCGCCGAAATCGAGCCACAAGCCCCCACTCGGCGAAGGGGTGGCGCCCTACTCGCCCATCACGTCGCGGGGCATCGCCTTCTCGGCATACATCTGCCAGTTCGACGCCAGTGCGTCCATCAGCTGCTGCACCATCAGCGGCGACAGGTTCACGCGCGAGACCACCACGCCCGAGGGCGTGTCCGTGTCGTAGTCGACCCGGGCGAAGTCGATGGTGAACTCGTACGGGCTGTGCTTCACGGCCGCGAAGTTCGCCCACACGCCGCCCATGTCCTCGACCTGGATGTGCAGGCCGATCTCGTTCGGCTGGCTCATGGCCGGACTACCCGCACGCCGACATCATCGCGGAGTAGGCACTCTGCGTGAGCTTGTCGGCCGTGTCGCTCGTGATGGCGTCGTACTCCTCCTGCGACAGGCCGAAGGTCTCCGCCGGCGGGATCGTGTCGGACTTCATCAGCTCGGGGTTCTTGAAGACCGCGATGAGGATCGGCAGCGTCTGGGCGGTCGTCTCGGCCTCGGCCTGGCTCACGATGCCCAGGGCGACACCCTGCGGCATGGCCGCGGCAGCGGCTGTCAGCGACGCGATGGCCTCGTCACGGGCCTGGGAGGTCAGGTCAGGGTCGTCGGCATTCGGGATCGCCTGGAAGTTCCAGAAGGGCGCCGTGGCCGCGCAGAAATCCGCCTTGGTCATCGGCGCCGCGGCGACGGAGGCCGACGAGGCCGCAGCACTGGACGAGGAGGTGGACGAGCAGCCGGCTACCAGGGCCGAGCCGAGGGCGGTGAGCAGGACGAGGCTGACAGCAGTTGCGCGCTTCATCCGGCCACTATGTCAGGCCGCCGGGCCCGAACCGACCGCAGCAGCACCGTCACGCCCGCTCCGAGGAGGAATCCGGCGGCGACCACGCCCGCCAAGGTGGCAAGGACGGTGTTCCAGACGACCACGGCGTCGATGGCAATCAGCGACAGCACGACGATGCCCGAGGGCACGAGGAAGGAACGGGCAGAGCGCGTCAGCCACGATGCCAGCGGGACTCCGAGCAGCAGGAAGGCCGCCTTGTAGCCCCAGCCGAAGCCTGCGAGCACGACGCTGGCGAGGAACAGCGCACCGCCGCTCGAGGCGAGCATCGCGGGTGCGACCGACAGGCGCCGGTACGACAGGCCCACGCACACGCCCCAGGCGACCGCGACCAGCGCGAGCAGGAACACCAGCGCATCGCCCAGTTGGACCCCGCCAGCGCCCACGACCGTGCCGAGCATGCGGGCCACCACGGGCACGCGGCCGAGCACGACGAAGTCGCCCATGTCGATCATGTTCGTGTTCGACTGGGCGCTGAAGCGGAAGGTGTCCCAGGTCAGGGCGAGGAAGAGGACGGAGGCGGCCGCGAAGCCGGCCACTACCGTCCAGCCCCGGCGAAGGCGCAGTGCCGGGATGAGCATGAGCCCCATCGCGAACGGGTAGTACTTCCAGGTTCCCAGCACCCAGATGAGTGCCGCGGCGACCCACCAGGCCCACAGCCGATCCCATCGCCCGACCACGATCACCACCGCCACCGCGCCCCACAGCAGGACACCGTCGAGGTTGCCGCGCTCGAGCAGGAGCAGCCACGGGCCGCCGACCGCGGCGATGAGCAGCACGATCTGCCCGAGGCCTGCCGCACGGCGTGCGAGCCATAGGAGAACGACGGACGAGATGACGAGGGCAACGACGCCGAAGCCGGTGACGTACCGCTCCGAGAACAGGTCGAAGGGCACCCACTTCAGCCACAGCACACCGGGCCCGTAGATCGTCGGATCCTGCAGGCAGCCGTTGTTGGCCGCGTAGACGTCGACCCCCACCGACGCGCAGTCGATGCTCTTGAGCGGAAGCACGAGATCCCAGAACTGCACGATGCCCTGCGGTACCCGCAGGCCCTTGTAGATCGCAGCGCCGAGGTCGCCGTTGCCGAGGTAGATGGCCAGCCACGGCACGAACGACACGGCGAAGGCCACCAGGCCCACCAGCCAGGGCAGCCCACGGGCGACCCGCACGTCAGCGCGGCGCACGAAAGCGGCGATGGCGAACGCCGCCACCAGAACTGCCGTGGCCACCCAGGCCAGCGGCAGGTAGCCCGGCGCGGAGGTGTTGGCGGGGTCGGTTCCTGAGCGCAGCACCTGCACGAGGGCCACGAGGACGAACAGGAAGGTCAGGCCGTACAGCGAGGGCACAAGACGCGCAGCCGTGCCCTGGATCCCGTCGGGTCGGCTCACGTTCGCGATACTAACGGCCATGGAGCCGCTGGTATCGGTCGTCGTCCCGGTCTACAACGGCATGCCGCACCTGCGCGACCTCACCGAGGCCCTGCTCGCCCAGGACTACCCGAACCTCGAGATCGTCTTCACCGAGGGCGGCGGATCGGACGGATCGTCCGCCTACCTCGCCACGGTCGACGATCCGCGCGTGCGCATCCTCCACATGCCCCCGGGCACATCGGCAGCAGGCAACTGGACAGCGGCCTGCGAGGCCGCGAACGGCGAGTACGTGAAGCTGGTCTGCCAGGACGACCTGATCGGCCCCGACACCATCAGCAAGCAGGTGACCGACCTGCAGGGCCTCCCCGAGGCCGTCATGGCGATCGCTCCCCGCGACATCATCGACGCCAAGGGCAAGGTGCTCTACGCCAAGCGCGGGTGTGCGGGGCTGGCCACCGGGGAGTACCCCGGCGAGGAGATCGTCCGCCAGTGCTACCGGACGGGCACCAACATCATCGGCGAGCCGCTGGCCGTGCTCTTCCGCCGCGGGCCGCTGCTGGAGTGCATGCCGTGGGACGACAGCAACCCGCTCATGCTCGATCTCATGCTCTACACGAAGGTCGCGCGCCGGGGCACCATCGCCGTGCGGCAGGAGAGCGTCGGCGCCTTCCGCGTGAGCAACAGCTCGTGGAGCACCCGCTTGGCCAAGGTGCAGCGCCAGCAGTTCGCGAAGTGGCAGGACGACTACGCCAGCACGGCACCGACTCCCCCGACCAAGGCCGAGCGTCGCCGCGCGAGGATCGGCATGGAGAAGCAGGCGCTGCTGCGCAAGGCGGCCTACCGGGTGCTGGCCATGAAGGGTGCCTTCAAGTCTGAGTGACCTTGGTCAGTCGGGCGGTGGTACCCGTTGAACCCCGGCGCGTACCGCGGCTTGACGCAAAGGCGTGTCGAGTGTCGCCAGGGGCATGTTGAGCTCAATGGCCAGGTCTAGGTAGGCGGCGTCATAGATGCTGAGCGCGAACTGCCGGGCTAGCCCGATGATCCGCTGAGAGTCCGGCCGAGATGTCTGCGGCGACACGGGCAATGCCCGAAGTGCCTGCAGCGCATGCACAAGGTCAGCCTCGGCCAGGCGACCTCGGCGTTCGGCCGTGAAGAGGGCATTGGCGACTTCGAAGTCCCAATGCGCAGGCACCACGGCACCCTCGGCCGCAATGCGCCTGAGCGCCTCTTGTGATTCGGCAGTGTGTTCGTCGGCCAACACGAAACTCATGGCCATGGATGCGTCAAGAACGCACGGACCGCTCACCGCTTCCTGCCCTCGTCGATGAGTTCGCGCAAAGTCTCTGGCCCTGGACGCGACGCCGCCCTGACTTGTACGAGTAGTTCCAGGGCACGCTCGACGGGTGAGGCCTCGTTGATCGGTATGAGACGAGCTACCGGCTTGCCCCGACGAGTGATGATCACGTCGTCAACACCTGAAGCCACCTTCTCGACGAGTTCCGAGAGGTGAGTCTTGGCCTCAAAGAGGCCTACTTCCACGGTCATGGGAACAGACTAGATGAATAGACTAGTTTGTCAATATCTCCCAGTACCCGCTCACCGTCGGCCGCGATGTGGCGTGCATCGTGCGCCCCTACGATCGACCCGTGACCACCTTCCGCATCGGCGACCGCCTCATCGGCCCCGACCAGCCCACCTACTTCATCGCAGACATCGCCGCCAACCATGACGGCGACCTCGAGCGCGCGAAGCACCTGATGACCCTGGCGAAGGAGGCAGGCGCCGACTGCGCGAAGTTCCAGCACTTCCGCGCCGCCCACATCGTCAGCGACTACGGCTTCACGAACCTCGGCAGCCAGCAGTCGCACCAGGCGAGCTGGAAGAAGTCGGTGTTCGAGACCTACCAGGACGCCAGCCTGCCGTGGGAGTGGACGGCCCCGCTGGCCGAGCACGCTCAGGCGATCGGCATCGAGTTCATGTCGGCCCCGTACGACCTCGAGGCCGTCGAGCACCTGAACCCGTACGTCAACGCGTTCAAGGTCGGCTCGGGCGATGTGAACTGGCTCGAGGAACTTGCAGTGATCGCAGGTCTCGGCAAGCCCGTGCTCATCGCCACCGGCGCTGCCGATCTCGATGACGTGCAGCGCGCGATGGATCTCCTCATCAACGCTGGCGTAAACATCGTGCTCATGCAGTGCAACACGAACTACACGGGGACGATCGAGAACGCGCACCACGCGAACCTGAAGGTCATCAGCCAGTACGCGCAGCTGTACCCGAACATCACTCTTGGCCTCTCCGATCACACCCCCGGCCACGTCACCGTGCTCGGTGCGGTCGCCCTCGGCGCTCGCGCCGTCGAGAAGCACTTCACCGACGACACCGAGCGCGTTGGCCCCGACCACGGCTTCTCGATGGACCCGGTCACCTGGCGCGCGATGGTCGACGACACCCGCCTGCTCGAGGCCGCTCTGGGCGACGGTGCCAAGAAGGTCGAGGACAACGAGCAGGAGACAGTCGTACTGCAGCGCAGGTGCGTCCGCGTCGCCCGGGACCTTCCCGCAGGGGCAGTCCTGACTCGCGACGACCTCGTCGTCCTGCGGCCGGCACCGCGCGAAGCAGTGCCCGCCCACCAGGTGACCGAGGTGGTCGGCCGGACTCTCGCCAACGACCTGGTCGAGGGCGAGGACGTCCAGTGGAGCGATCTCGCCTGACATGACCCACGACTGCGTCTACGCCACTTCCGGCTGGGGCATCCACGACGAACGCTGGGTCAGCGCGTTGCTCGAGATCGGACGCACGCCGCACGTCGTATCACTCGGCCGCGATGCAGCCGATGCGCTCGAACTGCGCGACGCGGTGCGGGAGGCGGCCACCGTCGACGGCGTCCTCGTGCCGACCCTCGCTGGCCCCCTGCATGCCGTGACTCGACCGCTCTGCGACCTGCCGATTCCCGTCGTAGGCCTGTCGTGGGGCTATGACCTCAGCGACATGCATGACGAAGGCCAGGACCTCTCGTGGCTCGCATCGCTCAAGGGGCTGATCGTCGACAGCGACGCCAACCGGGCCATTGCGGAAGCCGCGGGAGTCGAGTCGACCAAGGTCACCTTCCTGCCCTGGGGGGTCGACCTCGAGCGCTTCCCCTTCCACGCTCCATGGATCGACGCCTTCCAGCTTGGCGTTCCCCCGCACGCTCCCCTCGTGCTCAGCCTGCGCGCTCACGAGCCGATCTACCGGGTCGCCGACATCATCCGCGCCTTCGCGATGGTCCCGCGGCGCAACGACGTCCACGAGGACTTCCCGGATCCGTACCTGATCATCGGTCACAGCGGCTCCCTGACGGGCGACCTCAAGGCCCTGGTCAAGGAACTCGACATCGACAAGCGCACCCGCTTCATCGGGTCAGTGCCCGAGCACGAGCTCGTGCCCCTGCTGGGCAGGTCGAGCTGCTACGTCACCGCATCCCGCGTCGACGGCACCAGCGTCACCCTGTTGCAGGCCATGGCGTGCGGCACCCCGGTCGTCGCGAGCGACACCCCCGGCAACCAAGGCTGGGTCGTCGATGGCGAGACCGGCTACCTCTTCCCCACCGGCGATGTCGAAGCGCTCGCCCGGATCCTCATCGAGGTCACTGCCCGCTATCCGCAGGCCATGGTCGAG